>JAWOLC010000019.1:0-21835 GCA_033853925.1 Candidatus Eiseniibacteriota bacterium | reverse complement strand
AGCCGCCGCCCCTTCGGCTTCCCGATCGCGCGGCGCGGACGGGCGCCGTGGCCGAGGGGCGCTCCGACTCGCGCCCAGTTCGGCCCGCGGGTAGACTGGGGGCGCATGCCCGCTCCGCCCGCCCGCTCCCGACGCCCGGCCCGCCCGGCGCGCCCACGTGCGGGCCTCCTCTCCCTGCACGCGGCGCCGGATCTGCCCGCCGCGCGCGAGCGAGCCCTGGCGCGCCTCGGCTGGCTCGTCGCCGCCCTCTTCGGCCTCGCGCTGCTGGCCATGGCCCTGGGCCCGCACCGCGTGGGCGACTACATGACCGAGAGCGACTTCTACGGGCAGTACGCCGCCGGGGCCCGCCTGCTCCAGCACGGGCACCTGGACCCGTCCCGCTACGGCGTGGTGGGGCCGGTCTACGAGATCGCCCTGGCGCTGGCGGGCTTCGTGGCGCGCGACCTCTTCCTCGCGGCCGGCCTGCTCTCCGTGGCCGCCAGCGTCGCGGCGCTGCTCCTCTGGGCGGCGCTGCTCCGCCGCCGGGCCGACGCGCGGGCCGCGCTGGCCGCCGCGCTCTTCATGGCCACGAACGCCTACTTCTTCCGTTACGGCTACGCGGCGACCACCGACGCTCTGGCCATCGCGCTCGAGGCGGCGACGCTCTACGTGCTGCTCGCGCGCCCGGGCCCGCGCGCGGCCGCCTGGGCGGGCCTGCTCGCCGGGCTGGCGTTCCTCACCCGGTACCACGCCGTCGCCCTCCTCCCCGCGGGCCTGCTGGCGATCGCCGCCCGCGCCACCCCGGCGGAGGGCCGCGGCCGGGCCGCCGCCCTCTTCGCCGCCGGCTTCGCGGCTCTCGTCCTGCCGTGGGTCTCCTACTCCCTCGCCCGCGGCGCGGGCTTCTCCTTCCAGCTCCACCACAACATCGCCTACGAGGTGTTCGCCCACGCGCGGGGCATCCCCTGGGACGAGTACCAGCGGACGCTCCAGCCGCAGTTCAGGAGCCTCGCCGAGGTCGTGGCGCGCGACCCGGGCGCGGTCGCGGCCCGCATGCTCTTCAACGTCTTCGACCACCTGCGCCAGGACGCCGTGGACCTCCTGACCTGGCCGGTCGCGCTCTGCGCGGCGCTCGGCCTGGCGCTGGGGCTCACCGACGGCACGGCCCGGCGGCTCTGGCCGCTCGGCGCCGCGTGGGCGCTGCTCTTCCTGACGCTGGTGCCCGTCTTCTACTCGGCTCGCTACTCGGCCGCCCTGCTCCCCTTCTACGCCGCGGCCGCGGCGCTGCTCTTCGCCTCGCCGCGCTTCGCCCTGGCGCTGGGCCGCGACCGGCGCGTCTGGCTGAAGACCGCGCTCGCGGTCCTGCCCCTCGGCGCCGCGCTGGGCGTCACCTGGCAGGCGCAGGCCCGCGCCTTGAGCCAGCTCCCGATCGAGGTGCTGGACGCCGCCCGCACGCTGCGCGCCCTGGAGCGGCCGGGGGACCGCGTCATCGCCCGGAAGGGGCACATCTCCTTCCATTCCGGGGCCGGGTCCGTGCCCTTCCCCTTCGTGAGCACGCTTCCCGAGCTGGCCGACTACGCGCGAAGGCAGCACGCGCGCTGGCTCTACTTCTCCTGGGTCGAGGCCGAGACGCGGCCGACCTTCCGCTACCTGCTCGACACGACGGGGGTGGTGCCTGGGCTCGTGCCGCGCCGGGTCACGAGCCCGCATCCGAGCGTGCTCTACGAGATCGGCCCGGACTTCGGGCGGACGCCGGCCTGGCTGGCGAACGACACGCTGCGCGCCCTGCACCAGGCGCGCGGCGTGCTGCTCGTGGACCCTCGCGACCGGCCGGCGCTCCTCGACTACGGGCGGGCCTCGCTCGCCCTCGGCGACCTGGCGGAGGCCCGCGCCGCCTTCGCGCGCGCCGCGGCACTGGACCCCCAGAACCTCGGCCTCCTCCTCGCGCTCGGCAAGGTGTGCCTCCGGCAGGGGGACGGCGAGGGCGCCGCCGCCGCCTTTCGCCAAGCCGACGCCCTGGACCCGCGCAACGTGGACGCGGCGATCGGCCTGGGCTGGGCGAGCTACCTCGGCGGCCGCAGCGACGAGGCCGCGGCCTACTGGCGGCCCGTGGTGGCGCTCACCCGCGACTCTGCTACTCTCGGCCGCATGGTCGAGGTCTACTCGCGGCTGGGAGACCGCGCGGCCGAGGCCGAGGCGCGCGCGGCCTTGGCCCGGAGCGAGGCTGGACGATGACCCTCGGCGCGATCCTCCGCGGGCGCGCGGGCCTCGCCGCGGCGCTCGCCGCCGCACTGGGGCTGGCTTCGTGCGCGAAGAGCACCCACGCTCCCGACGTGACCGCCGCCCCCGGCACACCCGTGGACTCCGTGACCGTGGCGCTCTGGCGCCTGGACGAGAGCGGAGGCAACCGCATCGAGGACGCCGGCCCTTCCGCGCTCGGCGGCACGGCGGGGCTCGATACCCGCACGACCTTCGGCCGGTTCCGCGAGGCCCGGCTCTTCACGCGCTCGAACGACTCCTTCCTCATCGTGCCGTACAGCTCCGAGCTGGACCTGCCGACGCCGTTCACGCTCGAGGCCTGGATCGAGCTGAGCGCCTACTCGCCCTACGAGGCCTCGCCCATCGCCGCGCGCTGGTGGCCCCTGACGGCCGAGCAGAGCTGGGTGTTCGCCGTCGTCGGCGACAACCTGGACCCCACCCTCCGGCCCGCCGATCTGGGCACTTCGCCCGGCCCCGGCTGGCTCGCACCGTACGTGATCGGGGCGCTCCCGGGCCACCTGCTCTTCGTCTTCCAGCCGAGGGACGCCGGGTTGCCGCGGGCCTTCGTCTCGGAGAGTGCCGTCGAGCTGCAGCGCTGGACGCACGTGGCCGTCACCTGCGACGGGCAGGTCCTGCGCTTCTGGCTGGATGGCCGGCCCGATGGCACCTTCGCCAGCCTCGGCGGGGTGCGCACGAGCCAGACGCCTCTCGTCATCGGCAATCTCTTCGATACGCGCCTGCTCACCGAGTTCGGGGGCGACTTGCGCCAGCCGCCCGCCGCGGACATGCGGCCGTGGTACGCGTTCGAGGGAACGATCGACGAGGTGCGCCTGTCGAAGGTTGCCCGCTCGCAGTTCCCGGCCGGCGCCGGCCACTGAGCCGGCCGCCGTCGAGCGGCGGCCCGCCGGGCGAGCGTCGGCGCCCGCGGGCGTCCCGTACACGGCGCCTGACCGCAGCGGCTCCCCGGCCCGGGATTCCACATGGCCTCGGGCATGGGGCTTGCGTTAAGATTCGCGCATCGCACGAGTCCCCGTCCGACCAGCCCCCCGCGCACGGAAGACCATGAACCTCTCGCTCGCCGCTCCGGCCCGAGCCCTCGCCTCGCTCTGCCTGCTCTCCGCGTCTCTGGCTGCGGGCGCCGTGGCGGAGCCCGCGCGCCAGTTGATCGTCGCCCTGGCGCCGTCTCCGCCCGGCGCCGCCGCGCTCGGGACGCGCGAGCGGCTGGCTCCGCGCCTGGCCGCGCTCGGCCTGCGCTGGCGCGCGAGCCTCGGGGACGCCGCCGCCCTCGCCGCGCGCTCGGGCGCGCGGGCCGCGGGAGCGAGGCTCGCTCCTCGGCTCCCGAGCGCCGAGTCGACAGGTCCCTTCGCCTTCGATCCGTCCCGCGTCTGGCTGCTCGAGGCTCCCGACTCGGCCGCCGCCGCCGCGGCGCTCGACTCCCTGGCCCACGACCCGGACGTGGAGTGGGTCGAGCCCAATCGCGCGCGGACCATCGCGGCCATGAGCCTCGAGCCGGGCTTTCCCGACGATCCCATCTTCCGCGACGGGCGGCAGTGGGGCCTCGACAATCACGGCCCCGGCGGCCCCTACGGCGGCATCGCCGGAGCCGATATCCGCGCACTCGCGGCCTGGAGCCGGTCGGTCGGTTCGAACGATCTGCTGCTCGGCGTGGCGGACACCGGGATCGACCCCGCGCATCCCGACCTCGCCGCCACGCTCCCCGACGGACAGCCGCGCATCGCCTGGCCGGCCAACGTGACCGGCGACGAGCCGGCCACCGCCATCCTGGACTCGTTCGGCCACGGCGCCTCCGTGGCCGGCGTGATGGCGGCGCGCACGAACGACGGCGTCCACTTCGACTCCCTCGGCGTCGCCGGCGTGTGCGGCGGTGATGGGGCCGGGAATTTCGGCTGTCGCATCGTGCCCATCAAGATCGCGCCCTATCGCAGCGGCAACGCCACGGCCTTCGCGATCGCCAACGCCGCCATCTATGCCGCCTCGGTGGGAGCCCGGGCCATGAACCTCTCCTTCGCCGGACCGGGGGCGAGCCGCACCGAGCGCCTGGCGCTGGCCTGGGCGCTGACCCACGGCTGCGTGGTCGTGGCCGCGGCGGGGAATCACAGTGACGCCCTGCCCATGTGTCCGGCGCTCTACGCGGCCGACGGACTGTGCATCCAGGTGGGGGCCAGCGACGAGTTCGATCGGCGCACGGCCTGGTCGTCGCACGGCCCCGGCCTCGATCTCCTGGCCCCGGGGCTGGACATCTGGACCACGTACATGACCTACCCGAGCGCCGCGGGCGTGAGCTATCCGGGCTACGCGCGCGCCTCGGGCACCTCGTTCGCGACCCCCTTCGCCACCGGGGCGGTGGGCCTGCTGGCCGCGGCCCGCCCCGAGCTGATCGACACGGACTTCCAGCACCTGCTGCGCGAGAGCGCGGACGACCTCGGCGCCCCGGGCCCGGACTCGCTCACGGGCTGGGGCCGCCTCGACGCGGCCGCCGCCCTGGCCCAGGTCGGACCGGGCGTGGGGATCTGGCACGACGAGGTCGCGGGCCAGGTGTTTCGCTCGCTGGGGGTCGACTCGCTCCTGGTCGCGGAGAGCGAGTTCGGCACCTTCGGCCAGTGGGGGGGAAGGCATCTGGCGGAGCGGATCGAGGTGACCACGACCGTGACGCTGCCCGACTCGTTCATCGGGCCCGTACACGTCTGGCCCCGGGTGGGCGGCACGACGACGGTGCGCGGGGGATTCCGGCTGCCCTACTTCGTGCCCTGGGCCGAGGTCGTGGAATGGAGCCCGCCCGGCACCGGGCTGCCGGGCAGCGGGCGCTCCTTCACCCTGCGCGGCTACGTGTATCGCATCCTCGCCGGGAACTCGCGGAGCGGACCCGACGACGCCTACGTGCCCCTGCCGCCCGATCAGGCGCGCTTCGGCTTCACCGTGATCGGTCCCGTCGACGGGCCGCCCGCCCTGCGAGTGCTGGCGCCGGCCGCCGGCGACACCCTGGCCCGCGGGGCGAGCTTCTGGGTGCGCTGGGAGTGCTCCGACCCCGACCAGGTCACTGCGCTCCAGGTGGAGCTCGTGCAGCCCACGCGGGCCACGCGGCTCCTGGCGCGGGTGCCGGGTGACGCCCGCGCCGCTTCGGCGACCATCCCCTGCGCGGCGCGGCCGGGCGCGGCCTGGCTGCGCATCGCGGCGCTGGACGAGCACGGGGCCGCGACGGAGCGGACCTCGCTCGACCTGCCCATCCAGATTCGCGCCGGAGGCTGCAACGACCGCGATCTCCCGCCGTTCGCGATCGCGCCCAATCCCTCGCGCGGCCTGGCCCGCATCAGCGGCCCGCCCCGGGCGCGCATCGCCATCTTCGACCTCTCGGGCCGGAAGCTGCGCGAGACCACGCTCGACGAGCGCGGCGGCTGCGTGTGGGACGGCCGCGACGACACCGGGCGGCCGGTCTCCCCCGGACTCTACCTGGTCCGCGGCGCGGGGCTGGCGGGCCAGCGCAAGCTGGTGCGGATCCGCTAGTCCCGCGCCCGGCGCGAGGACGAGGGGGCGCCACTACCGCCGCACGAGCGCCGCCTTCATCTGCGGATGGAACGAGCAGGCGTAGGGACCGATGCCTCCCGGCTCGATGACCACCCGAGCCGAGGAATCGGGGCCGATGCTGCCCGTGTCCCAGGCCCGATTCGTCGCCGTCGCCGTGTGCGGCACGATGTCCTGGTTCACCCACTCGACCGTGTCGCCGGCGGCCACCGCCACCTGGGCGGGATCGAAGGCGAAGCCGTGGATCAGCACGCGATGCGTGCGCGGCGAGTCGGCGCGGCGGGCGCAAGCCGCGGCCGCCAGGGCCGTGGCCAGGGCGAGCGCGACGGCCCAGGTCCGCCGCGCCGCGATCCACGCGGGGCTCGGGCGGGAGCGATTCGCCCCCGGGCCGGCGCGCCCGAGGGGCGCGCCGGTCTCGGGCTCGGGCGACGAGCGGCGGCTCACTTGGCGGAAGTGCTCGACAGCGCGGCCTGGAGATCCTGGGCCATCTTCAGGTGGCCGGCGATCGCCGGGCGCGTGTCCTCGAGCAACTTCTTCAGCTCGGCGTTCTGCGCCCCCGGAATGAGGGTCTTGTCGAGCATGTCCAGCACCGCCTGGTGGTAGGAGACCTCGTTGTCGACGTAGGCCTTGTCGAAGTCGGCGCCGGTCTTGGCCTTGATCTGGGCGCGCGTCGAGTCGGCGCCGGTGACGAGCCCACGGCTCGTGTCGTTGTCCTCGGGCGTCAGGTTCAGCTTCTTCGCCAGATCGGCCGCTTGCTTGTTCACCGCGGTGTGGTCCGTGATCATCCGCCGCGCGAAGGCCTTGACCTTGGCGTTCTTGGTGATGCGCTCGGCCTGCTGCGCGTTCTGGATGTCGACCGTGTTCGCGGCCACGACGATGGCGGCGATGTTCGCGTCGTTGAGCGCCGGGGCCGGCGGCGTGGCAGTGGATTCCGCGCTCGTGGCGGACGAGGCCGAGGTGGTCTCCTGGCTCTTCTTGGCGCAGCCGGCGAGCAGCGAGCCCGCGGCGAACAGGACGGTGGCCACGACCAGGAGACGGACGGAAGGGATGGGGCGAAGCATCTGAGGAGATCCTCCGAGGGAAGGGTCTGTGCTGGAGACGACGCGGCCTCCGGTTCTTCCGATGCGCCGCCCGCGAGCGCACGCCTCCAGTGGCCCGCCAGGGCGCATGCGCCCGACGGGCCCGGTTTCTGGGCTCCCCTCGTCCAAGTCGGTGAAGCCTCGCGGGGCCGCACGACCTCGGTCCGGGGCGATCCCGGCTGGGACGAACCGACCCACCTTACCTCATTAGCTCAGTTTGTCAATGTGTTACTTGACTTTATTCTGAGGCCGCCGCTAAGCTCCACTGCCGTTGGGAGGTGTCATGCGGTCCATGCAGTGGAGGCAGCGCTTCTTCGCCACGACCAGGGGCCGGGTCGTGAGCCTGCTCAGGCGGGGGACGCACACGGTGGGAGACCTCGCCGAGGCTCTCCACCTGACCGACAACGCCCTCCGCGGCCACCTGGCGACGCTCGAGCGAGACGGGTTGGTGGAGCGGCGGGGGCTGCAGCGGGGGACGGGCAAGCCGGCCGCGCTCTATGGCCTCAGCCCGGAGGCCGAGGCCCTCTTCCCGCAGTCGTACGGGCTGGTGCTTCGCAGCCTTCTGGAGGCCATGGCCGACAGGCTCCCGACCGCCCAACGCGAGGCGCTCATCGAGGACGCGGGCCGGCGCAGCGCCCCCTTCCACGCCGATGCGGCCGGCGACGCGAGGGCTCGCCTCGAGGCCGCGGTGGCCGCCTACGCCGAGCTGGGCGGCCTGGCGGAGATCGAAGAGCAGGACGGCCGGCTCGTCTTGACCGGCTTCGGCTGCCCGATCGCTCAGGTGACCTCCGAGCACGGCGAGATGTGCCGGCTCGTCGCCGCGCTACTCAGCGAGCTGACCGGCCTGCCCGTGGTGGAGCGCTGCGAGCGGGGCGGGTCCCCGCGGTGCCGCTTCGAAGTCGCCCGCGAGCGGCCCGCGCTCTGAGCCGCCGCGGCGGGGGCGCGATTGCCGGGCCCGCTGGGCGCGTGCTAGTGTCCCGGACCGCGAGATCCCGCTCGGGGCGCGCCAAACGCGCGCCCCGCTGCGTCCCGACCCTCCGAGGCTATCCGTGACGAGCGAAGCCGGCGCATCCGACCTCCAGGCCGTCGAGCGGCTGAAGGTCGCGCGCGAGCGCATCCTCGGCGAGCTGCGCAAGGTCATCGTCGGCCAGGACGAGGTCGTGGACCAGCTCCTCACCGCCCTCTTCGCCAACGGTCACGTGCTGCTGGTGGGGGTGCCGGGGCTGGCGAAGACCCTGCTGATCTCGAGCCTCGCCCGGGTCCTGGACCTCAGGTTCAGCCGCATCCAGTTCACCCCCGACCTGATGCCCAGCGACATCACCGGCACGGACATCATCGAGGAGGACCATGCCACGGGGAAGCGGTCGTTCCGCTTCATCCACGGCCCGGTCTTCGCCAACATCGTGCTCGCCGACGAGATCAACCGGACGCCACCCAAGACCCAGGCCGCCCTTCTCCAGGCCATGCAGGAGAAGGAGGTGACGGCCAGCGGGCAGACGTTCCGGCTGGCGCTGCCCTTCTTCGTGCTCGCGACCCAGAACCCCATCGAGCTGGAGGGCACCTATCCGCTTCCCGAGGCGCAGCTCGACCGCTTCATGTTCAACGTCCTCGTGGACTACCCGCGGCAGGACGAGGAGGAGCGCATCGTCGCCACCACCACCTCGGCCTACGAGGCCCGGCTCGAGCAGGTGCTCTCCGCCGCAGACATCCTGGAGCTGCAGAAGCTCATCCGCCGGGTTCCGGCGGGCGACCACGTGGTGCGCTACGCGGTGCGGCTGGCGCGGGCGACCCGGGGCGGGGCGGGGGCGGACGGCGAGGGGCCCGACTTCGTGCGGCAGTGGGTCTCGTGGGGCGCGGGCCCGCGCGCCTCGCAGTACCTGGTGCTCGGCGCCAAGACGCGCGCCGTGCTCGGCGGCCGCTTCGCCCCCGGCATCGAGGACGTGAAGGCCGTGGCGCCGGCCGTGCTGCGCCATCGCATCGTCACCAACTTCACGGCCGAGGCCGAGGGCGTGAAGCCCGAGCGCATCATCGAGGAGCTGCTCCGGAGCGTGCCGGTCGAGTGATCGGCTGCGCCCGGCTCGCGCCTCGCCCGCGGCCGCGAACGAGCCCGGATCGGAGGTCTCGAACATGGCCCTCGCCCCCTCCGCACAGCATCCCGCCGTGGAGCTGAAGCGCCAGATCGGGCTCTACGCCGCCACCGCCATCACGGTCGGCAACATCATCGGCTCGGGGATCTTCAAGTCGCCGAACTCGGTGGCGCAGTTCCTCGGCAACGTGCCGCTGATGATCGTCGTCTGGGTCGTGGGGGGCGTGCTCTCCCTGTGCGGCTCGCTCGCGCTCGTCGAGCTGGCGGTGGCGCAGCCGAAGACCGGGGGGCTCTACGTCTTCATCCGCGAGGGCTTCGGCGACGCCTGGGCCTTCCTCTTCGGCTGGGCCAACTTCTGGGTCATCAAGCCGACCCTGATCGCGGCCATCACCCTCGTCTTCGCCGAGTACTTCTGCGACGCGGTGGGGCTGCCGCGCGCGGGCCTGCTCCCGGTCGGCGGCGCGGCGATCCTGCTGCTCACCGGCGTGAACGTGCTGGGCGTGAGGCAGGGCGCGGGCACGGCCTCGCTCTTCACCACGCTCAAGGTGCTGGGCATCGTGGCGCTGTGCGCGGCCGCCTTCCTCCTGCCGCACGCCGGGGCCGCGGCGGGGGCGCCCACGCCTCCTGCCGTGGCCCCGCGGCCGCTCCTGCTGGCCATGGTCCTGGCGATGATCCCGGTGCTCTTCGCCTACGACGGCTGGACCGACTCCACCTACGTGGGCGGCGAGATCGTCGAGCCGCGGCGGAACCTGCCGATCGCCATCATCTGGGGCACCGTGCTGGTGATCGTGGCCTACGTCGTCACGAACCTGGCCTACTTCCGCGTGCTCACGCCCGCCGAGGTGGCCGCCTACCCGGTGGTGGGCGCCGAGACCATGCGCCGCATCCTCGGCCCCTGGGGGAGCCGCGCCCTCGCCGTGCTGGTGGCCATCTCCACCTTCGGCACGGTGAACGGCGCCATCCTCACCGGCCCGCGCGTGACGCTGGCCATGGCGGCCGACGGCCTGCTGTGGAAGCCGCTCGCGCACGTGGACCCCGCGCGCTCCTCGCCCGACCGGGCCCTCTGGGCGCAGGCCGCCCTCTCCTGCCTGTGGCTGTGGGTGGCCCGGTCGTTCGAGGACGTGTCGGGCTGGTTCGTGACCACCATGTGGCTCTTCTACGGCGTGACGACCGCGGCGCTCTTCGTGCAGCGCCGCCGGGAGCGCCGCGCCTCCCTCGAGGGCGGCGGGCCTCGCCAGCTCTCCACCTATCGCACCCCGCTCTACCCGCTCACGCCCATCGTGTTCATCCTGGTCACCGTGGCGATCATCGTCAGCGACCTGTCGAGCAGCGGCTGGCGGGCGGCGGCCGGCGTGATCATCGCCGCGCTCGGCTACCCCGTGTACCTGGCCTGGCGGAGGAGGATGACGTGAGCCCGACGCCGAGACCGGACGAGAGCAGCGTCCGGGGCTACATCGAGCCCGAGCTGTACGACGTGGCGAACTCGACGTGGGCGGAGGACATTCCCTTCTACGTCGCCCTGGCGAAGGCGGCCCGCGGCCCCGTCCTCGAGGTGGCCTGCGGCACCGGCCGCGTGCTGCTCCCCATGCTCCAGGCGGGCGTGGACGCCGACGGCTTCGACCTCCATTCCGGCATGCTCGAGGTGCTGCGGCGCAAGGCGGCGGCCCTCGGGCTCAAGCCCCGCGTGCTGCAGGCCGACATGCGGGACTTCACCATGCCGCGCCGCTACCCGCTCATCGTCATCCCCTACCGGGCGTTCCTGCACAACCTGACGACCGCGGACGAGCTGCGCACGCTCCGCTTGTGCCGCGAGCACCTCGACTCGGGCGGCCGGCTGGTGCTCGACCTGTTCTACCCCTCCTTCGCGAGGCTCACGGAGCCCGACGGCCGCTGGCGGCTGGAGAAGGAGTTCACCCACCCCCAGAGCGGCGCGCCGCTGGCTCTCTGGTCCTGCGCCACCCGCGACCGCGTCAACCAGACGATGCACGTGCAGATGGAGCTGCGCGAGCTGGGGCCCGAGGACGACGTGCTGGCCACCCATCCGCACACCTTCGATCTGCGCTGGATCTACAAGGCGGAGATGGAGCTGCTCCTGCGCACGGCGGGCTTCTCGCGCTGGGAGGTGACCGGCGGCTTCGACGGCCGGCCGCTCCTGCACGACACCGATCTGATGGTGTGGACGGCGTGGAAGGACTGAGATGAGCGGCCCGGCGCGACGACTCGGATCCGAGGCCGGAGCGGGGCCGGCCGAGGCTCCCGCGCCTCGGCCGGCGGCCGCCTCGCCGGGCGGCTCGGCCTTCCCTTCGCCCTTCGCGCGCCCCGACCTCTACGACGTGCTGTTCGCGGACGTGGACTCCGACCTGCCGTTCTACCTCGAGCTGGGCCGGGGGGCGGGCGGGGCGGTGCTGGACGTGGGCTGCGGCACCGGGCGCCTGCTGCTGCCGCTGCTCCAGGCGGGGGTGGACGTGGAGGGGCTGGACCTCTCGGCCCCGATGCTCGAGCGCCTGCGCGAGAAGGCCCGCGCGCAGGGCCTCGAGCCGCGGGTCCATCGCGCCTCCATGTCCTCGTTCTCCCTGCCGCGCACCTTCCGCCTCGTGATGATCCCCTTCAACGCCTTCGTCCACAATCTGACGGCCGAGGAGCAGATCGCCACGCTCGCCGGCTGCCGGCGCCACCTCGAGCCGGGCGGCCTCCTGGCCTTCGACGTCTCCGCTCCCACGCCCGCCCGGCTCGCCCAGCCTCCCGGCCGGCGCGAGCTGGAGGTGGAGAGCGAGCACCCCGTCACCGGCCTCCCCGTCCGCCTCTGGGACGCGCGCCGCTTCGACGTGGTGGCGCAGACCCAGCACTCGCACATCGAGATCGAGGAGCTGGACGGCGCGGGCGTCGTGGCCGCGACCCATCGCTCCGCGGTGGTCGTGCGCTGGGTCTACCCCGCCGAGCTGGAGTTGCTCCTGCGCCTGGCCGGCTTCGCGCGCTGGCAGCTCTGGGGCGACTTCGCGCGCGGCCCCCTGGCCGCGGACGCTGGCCTGACGGTGGTCGAGGCCTGGAGGGACTGAGGTGAGCGCCTCCTTCCCCCCCATGAAGAGCGGAGCCGGCCCCGACCGCGGCCTGGCCCGCGGCGGCGGCCCCGGCCGACAGTTCCTCGACCCGGCCGTGGTCGCGCGGCTCGCCCATCTCGACGTGCGGGCGCGGCTCGTGGTCGAGGGCTTCATCGCCGGCATGCACCGCTCGCCCTTCCACGGCTTCAGCGTGGAGTTCGCCGAGCATCGTCCCTACATGCCCGGCGATCCGCTCAAGAACCTGGACTGGAAGGTCTGGGCCCGCACCGACCGCTTCCTCGTCAAGCAGTACACCGAGGAGACGAACCTGCGCTGCCACCTGCTCGTGGACCTCTCGGGCTCCATGGGCTTCCGCTCGCCCCGGGCGTCCATGGCGAAGCTCGAGTACGCCCAGTGCCTGGCCGCCGCGCTCGCCTACCTGATGCTCCACCAGCAGGACGCCGTCGGCGTCCTGCTCTTCGCCGATCGGCCCCTGCGCTACGTGCCGGCGCGGGCGGTCCGCTCCCACCTGGACGTGGTGCTGAAGACGCTGGGCGCGCTGGAGCCCCGGGGACGCACGCGGCTGGGCCCGGCGCTGCACGAGCTGGCCGAGCGCATCAAGCGGCGCGGCCTCGTCGTGCTGTGCTCGGATCTCATGGACCGCCCGGCCGAGGTCCTGGCGGGCCTCCAGCACTTCCGCCACAACCACCACGAGGTGGTCGTCTTCCACATCCTCGACCCCGACGAGCTGGAGTTCCCCTACGCGGACAGCGCCACCTTCGTGGACATGGAGAGCGGCGAGAAGCTCACGACCGAGCCCTGGGAGATCGCCCGGCGCTACCGCCAGCGCCTCGCCGCCTGGACCACGCAGTACCGCACGCAGTGCCGCGACAACCGCATCGACTACGTGCGCCTCGATACCCGCACTCCCTTCGACCAGGGGCTGCTCGCGTACCTGGAGAAGCGCTCGAGATTGCTGTGATCCTCCGCCTCACCGCCGTGCTCGCCCTGGCCCTGAGCCTGACCGCCTTCGCCGGCTACCTGCAGATGCTGGGCGAGGCGCCCTGGTCCACGCCCGAGATGCGCCACCTGCGCGCCATGAAGGACCGGACGGCGGCCCCCGACAGCCTGACCCCCGTCTCGCTCGCGACCTTCCAGGCCCTGCCGCACGACTGGCCCCTGCCTCGCTACGCGCCCCTCGAGCAGAGCGGCGTGAGCCTGGACGGCTACGTGCAGCACCTGGTGATCGCCCCGGACGGGGACACGCACTTCGAGGTCGCGCCCGCCCCGCGCCCGCCGGGCGCGCCGGACACCTGCTACGTCACGGCCGAGGTCACGCCGCGGTGGTACGAGGGCTCGGCCCGCTGGAGCTTCGAGGGGCTGGTGGCGAGCCTGCGCCCGAATCACGGCGGCACCACGTACTGGGCCTCGGGTCCGCGCCGCGCCCGCGTGAGCGGCTGGCTGCTCTACGACCTGCAGTACGACGCCCGCCCCGGGCCCGAGGCCCTCCGCGGCGACACCCGCGTGAGCGGCTGGGAGATCCATCCGATCACGCGCCTGGAGCTGTGGAGCGACTCGCTCCAGCGGTTCGTGGATCTGCCGCGGTGAGCTTCCTCAACCCGCTCTTCCTCTTCGGCCTCCTCGCGGCCGGCATCCCCGTCATCATCCACCTCTTCACCCGCCGCCGCCCACGCGAGGTGCGCTTTCCCTCGCTCGAGTTCCTGACGGAGGTGAACCAGAGCGAGATCCGGCGCCTGCGCCTGAAGCAGTGGCTCCTGCTGCTGCTGCGCACGCTGGCCATCGCGGCCGTGGCCCTGGCCATGGCGCGGCCGGCGGTGCGAGGCACCACGGGATTCGGGCCGCGCCGGGCGGGGGCGAGCGCCGCGACCACGGTGGTGGCGCTGGTGGACGAGAGCGGCAGCATGGGGGCCGCGAGCCCCGCGGCGAGCGCGGGCGCGACCCTGGAGGCGCAGGCGCGACGGGTGGTCGAAGACCTGCTGACGACGCTCGGCCCGGCCGACGAGCTGCTCCTCGTGCCCTACGACCGCGCGCCCCACCCGGTGACGGCGCGCCCGAGCAGCGACGTGGGCCGGCTGCGCGCCGCGGCGCAGGCGCTGGAGGCGGGCGCGCAGACCACGGATCACCGGGCGGCGCTCGAGTACGCCGCGCGGGCCCTGGCCGAGACGCGGGCCCTGAACCGTGAGCTGTTCTGGATCTCGGACTTCCAGGCCGCGGGCTTCGCTTCCGGCGAGCCGGGAGCCGCCGCGGGCGCGGCGGGCGCCTTCACGGCCGCGCCGCCCGGGCCGTGGGCGCGCGCCCGCGTCTACCTCGTGCCGCTGGCCCCGCGCACCCGCGCCAACGTGGCCCTCACGGACGCCACGCTCGCCCCCGCGGAGAACGGCCTCGCGCTCGCCGTCTCGGCGACCTCCTACGGCGCGACCCCCGGCGATCTGGCGGTCGCGGCGCGCGACGCCAAGACGGGCGCGGAGCTGGCGCGCGGCTTCCTGGGCCTGCCCGAGCGGGGGGAGACGTCGACGCTGCTGCCGCTCGCGCGCGTCCCGGACGAGGGCGGGGTGGTCTCGATTCCCGATGACGTCCTGCCCCTGGACGACCGCCGGGTCTTCGCCGCGGGGAGAGCGGGCACGCTGCGCGTGGTGCTGCGCGAGGACGGCCCTCCCTCGGCGCTGCGGCTGGCGCTCGAAGCCGGCTCCCCCGCCTCGGGCCTCGAGGTCGAGAGCGTGGACGCGGCCGGCCTGCCGACGCGGCTGGCCGACGCGGACGTGCTCGTGCTGAACGACGTCGAGCGCCTGGGCGCCACCGAGACGCAGGCCATGCTCGACTTCCATCGTGCGGGCGGCGGCATCCTCGTCGTGCTCGGACCGCACGCGGATGCCGGATTCTGGAACGCCTCCCTCCTCCGCGAAGCCGATCTGGGCAGGCTCGGCCAGGTCGAGCAGGCCGCCCCGGAGGCGGCCTGGCGCCTCGTCCGCACCGTCGCCGGCCACGCGGCGCTCGCGGGCTTTCCCGCGCGCCCCGGCGAGCCCCTCACCACCGCCCGCTTCCGCGCCATCCGCGCCTTCGCCGCCGCTCCGGGGGCCCGGATCCTGCTGGAGTTCGACCCCGCCCATCCGGCGCTCGTGGAGGGCCCGCGCACCCTGCTCTTCGCGGCCGGGCTGGATCCGCAGTCCTCGGACTTCCCGGTGAGCGGAGCCTTCCTGCCGCTGCTCCACCAGGCGGTGAAGGTGCTGGGGCGCGGCACGGCCGCGGCCTCGCTGGTGCCGGGCGAGCGCTACAGCGCCCCGGCCGCGACGGGCATGTGGCGCATCGAGGACGAGGAGGGCCACGAGGTCCCGTCGGAGCTGGTGGCCGGGGCCGGGGCGGCGCGCCTGCGCTCCGCGCCCCTCGAGCGGCCCGGGCTCTACCGCGTGATCCAGGGCGCCACGGTGCGCAGCACCTTCGCCGTGAATCCCGATCCCCGCGAATCCGATCTCGCGGCCGTGCCCGAAGCCGCCCTGGTGCGCGCCTTCCCGCCGGGCCGGGCGCAGATCGTCCACCCGGGCGCGGATCTCGCGCGGCGCGTGCGCGAGGCGAGGTTCGGGCGCGAGCTGTGGAGCGCCTTCGTCGCGCTGGCGCTGGGGCTCCTCGTGGCGGAGAGCCTCGTGGGCCGCTGGGGCATGGCGGGGCCGAAGGCGAGGTCGGACGCGGCGTGAGCGCCGAGCGGAAGAGGAGCGGCCCCGGATCCGGCGGGGGAAGGGCTCCACGGGCCCAGCGATGCCTCCCCGTCTCGGCGCGCTGATCGCCGTCGTCCTCTGGGGCTGCTCCTTCGTGGCGACCCGGCTCGCCCTGCGCGAGATCTCGCCCGTCACCCTGATCTTCACCCGCTTCGCCCTCGGCACCGCCCTGCTCGTCGGCGCGCTCCTCTTCCGCCGGCGGCCGCTCGTGCCGCCGCCCGACGCCTGGCCCATGCTGGCGCTGATGGGCTTCGTGGGCATCTTCGTCCACCAGCTCCTGCAGTCCTACGCGCTGACCGTCACGACCGCCGTGCGGGCCGGCTGGCTCATGGCGCTGATCCCGATCTGGTCCGCCCTGCTCGCGGCGCTCTTCCTCGGCGAGCGCCTGGGCGCGGCCAAGTCGGCCGGCCTGGCCCTCGGCTTCGCGGGAGCGGTGCTGGTGGTGACGCGCGGGCGAGCCGGTCCCGGGTTCCTGGCCCTGCCCGGCACGCGCGGCGATCTCCTCCTCCTCGCCAGCTCGCTCAACTGGGCGATCTTCGCCGCCCTCGGACACGGCACGATCCGCCGGCTGGGCAGTCTGCGCGCCACGACGGGCGCCATGTTCCTCGGGCTCCTCATGCTCGCGCCGCTGTTCCTGCGGAGCGCGGGCTGGCGGGAGTACCCTGCGCTCTCGGGTCCGGGGCTCGCGGCGGTCCTCTTCCTCGGGCTCGGCGCGTCGGGCGTCGGCTACCTCTTCTGGTACGGGGCCCTGGAGAAGATCGAGACCACGCGCGTGGCGGCCTTCATCTACCTCGAGCCGCTCGTGACCCTGGCCGCGGGCATGGCGCTCCTCGGCGAGGAGGTGCACGCCACCACGATCGCCGGCGGGCTCCTAGTGTTCGGGGGCGTGGCGCTCGTGCAGCGCGGGGCGGGGGCACGACGGGCGCCGGCGTCGGCGAGCCCCGAGCGGACGCCGGGCGAGAAGGAGGTCGAACGATGACGGAAGGGCAGGGCGCCGGTCCTCTCACGGGCCCGCTGGCGGACCTCGTCGGCTACCAGGAGGGCGCGGTGGTGAGCCGCGTGATCCTCAAGAAGGGCACCGGCAACGTGACGCTCTTCGCCTTCGCTCGCGGCCAGGAGCTGAGCGAGCACACCACCCCCTTCGACGCGCTGGTGCACGTCCTCGAGGGCGCGGCCGAGATCACGGTGGGCGGGGTCGCGCATCATCTGCGCGCGGGCGACATGATCCTGATGCCGGGGAACGTGCCGCACGCGCTCCGGGCGGCCGAGCGGTTCAAGATGACGCTCACCATGATCCGCGCCTGAGGCGGGCGCGCCGGGCCCACGATGACGCGCTACTACGCCGAGCGTCTCGCGGCCGAGCGCCTGCGCCAGGCCTACGCGCTCGCCCCGCTTCGGGCGCGAGCGTACCTCGAGGCCGAGATCGAATTCGTGCTCGAGCGGGCGAGGCCCACGGACCTCGCGCTCGAGCTGGGCTGTGGCTACGGCCGCGTGCTCGAGCGCGTCTGGCCGCGAGTGCGGCGCCTGGCGGGCGTGGACACCTCGCGACCGAGCCTGGCGCTGGCCCGCGCCTCCCTGCCCCGCGACGCCGCCCTCGACCTCGTGGAGATGGACGCGGCGCGCGCCGGCTTTCGCGACCGCACCTTCGACCTGACCTTCTGCGTGCAGAACGGCATCCGCGCCTTCGGGGTGGACCCGGTCGCGCTGGCGCGCGAGGCCGTCCGCGTCACGCGCCGCGGCGGGACGATTCTCTTCTCGAGCTATGCCGAGCGCTTCTGGCCCGACCGGCTGGAGTGGTTCGAGGCGCAGGCGGCGGCCGGGCTCATCGGCGCGATCGACCGCGAGGCCACCGGGGACGGCGTCATCGTCTGCCGCGACGGGCTCCGGCTCGGAACCATGCGCCCCGCGGACTTCGCCGGCCTGGCCGCGACCCTCGGCCTCGAGTCGCGCCTCGTCGAGGTGGCGGAGGCGAGCCTCTTCTGCGAGCTGACCGTGCGGTGAAGACGCCGCGAGCCCCGGCGAAGCAGCCGGGGCTCGCGAGCTCGAGCGCTCGAGCCTACTTCTGCTCCTCGACCTTCACGCCCTGCGGCAGGGCCTCCGGATTCAGGACCTTGAGCACGACGCGCCGGTTCTGCTGGTAGTCCGCTTCGGACTGCTCCGGCAGGACGAGGAGCTGGCTCTCGCCGTAGCCCTTGGCCACGTAGTTGTCCGGGTTCAGGTGGAAGTGCGCGAGGAGGTAGTCACGCACGGCGTTGGCCCGCTCCTGGCTCAGCGCCAGGTTGTGCCGCACCGTGCCGCGCGAGTCGGTGTGACCCTGCACCTCGACCTTCAGGTCGGCGAACTTCTCCAGCGCCGCGCCCGCCTCGTCGAGGAGGCTCTCCGACTCGGGCAGCAGGGTGGCCTTGTTCGTCTCGAAGTGCACGTTCTGCAGCACGATGCTTCCGGTCTCGAGGAGCTGCTTCTCGACCGCCGACTGCGGGGCCGAGGGCGGGGGCGGCGGCGTGGCCGGAACCGGAGTCTCCTGCGCGGCGGGCGGCGCGGGCGGAGCCGCCGGCGTCTCCTGCGCGGCGGCGAGCTGGCTCGCGCTGCAGCCCACCTTGTTCACCTTCTCGCCCGCGGGCGTGTTGGGGCACTGGTCGAGGCCGTCGCAGACCCCGTCGCCGTCCGAGTCCACCGAGCAGCCGAAGGCGTCCACGACGCAGCCCTTGGGTGTGTCGGGGCAGCGGTCCAGGCGGTCGAACACGCCG
This sequence comes from Candidatus Eiseniibacteriota bacterium, assembly GCA_033853925.1. Lineage (GTDB taxonomy): Bacteria > Eisenbacteria > RBG-16-71-46 > RBG-16-71-46 > RBG-16-71-46 > JANXPZ01. Next base: position 3,379 of record JAWOLC010000019.1, on the reverse strand, counting down.
TCCTGGTCGTAGTCCGCCGCAGGCCAGACGAAGCACGGGGCGGCGGGATCCCGATGCTCGACGCCCGCCGGCACCTGGGCCGAAGCCGCGGCGGCGAGCGTGGCCAGCACGAGCAAGGCGAGCAGCGTGCGGGGCACGGACATGATGCGACCTCCTTCCGTGGTCAGCCATGGGCGCGGGCGCGGCGCGGCCGCCCGCGCGGGTGACATATACTCCGTCCTCGGCGCCGGTGCCAGAGGCGCCGTGGTCGCTGCCCGGGCCGGGCGTCGCGCGCCGGCTCGCGAGGCGGATGCCGGGCCGCCCGAGCGCCGGAGTCCGGCACCCCGTCGTGGCTCCCGGCTCCCGCTCCGTTGCGCAGTCGGGCGAGGCCCTTTACCCTCCGTCGTACCCCCCCCCCCGCAAGGGGGCGTCGGGCCGTCGAGGTCGTCACCGCCACGGAAGTTCCGCGGCGGGTTTTCGCGTTGGAAGGATCACCGAGCGCCATGTCCCCATCCCGAGAGCCGCCTGCCCTGGCCGAGGAGACCTTCCTTCGGGACGAGCTGGCCGAGCGGATCGCGGCCCAGGCGGGGAACATCCCCGAGGTTGCCGAGCTGCTGAGGTCGCTCGGGGCGCCGGCGGGCGGCGCGCCGCCCGCGCGCCTCGGCCTGCGCGGTCTCACGGGATCGGCGCGCGGGTACCTCGCCTCGTGGCTCCAGCGTGCGACGGGCCGCACCTTGCTCTACGTCGTCGGGCACGGCGAGGCCTTCGAGGAGGCCCGCGACGACCTCGAGTACTTCCGCGGTCCGGGAGCCACGCTCGCCTTCCCCGAGCCGGACACGCTGCCCTACGACGCCTCCTCGCCGCACCCCGGCATCACCGCGCCACGCCTGGAGACCCTGGCCCGCCTGACCCGGGCGCGCCCGGCCGGGGGGGATGGCGGGCGCGCCCAGACGGCGACGCCGGGCGTCGTCCTCGCCACGGTGCGCGGCCTGCTGCAGAAGCTGCCGCGCCCCGAGCGGCTCGCCCGCGCCCTGCTCGAGCTGCGCGTGGGCCACGAATACGATCCGGCGGCGCTCATGGAGCGCCTCGTCTTCATGGGCTACGAGCGGCTGCCCGAGGTCGAGGCCGTCGGGCACTTCGCCCGCCGCGGCGGGATCCTCGACATCTACGCGCTCGGGCTGGCCGATCCGCTGCGCCTGGAGTTCGACGGCGACGAGCTGATCTCCATGCGGCGCTTCGACGCCTCGACGCAGCGCTCGCTCGAGCAGCTCCCCGCGGCCACGGTGCTGCCGCGCTACGAGGTGGTGATCGAGCCGGGCGAGGCCGCGGCGGTGGCCGAGCGGCTGCGGGCGGCGCGCGAGGAGCCGGCGGCCGACGAGCCGGCCGGGGCGCGCGCGCGGGGCGCCTGGCTCTTCCACGACGGGATGGAGCGCTTCGCCGCGCACTACGATCCCGACCTGGGCACGCTGGCGGACTACCTGCCGGAGGACACGCTCGTCGTGCTCGACGATCCGGGCGCGCTCCGCGCGCGGGCCGAGGAGCTGGACGAGCTGGTGGACCGCGGCTACGCGGAAGCGCGCGGGGCGTATCCCTCCCTCTCGCCGCCCGAGGCCCTCTTCCTGCGCGGCCAGGCGCTCGGGACGCTGGTCGCGGCGCGGCCGGGCGTGGACTGGCTCGGGCCCGTGGTCCAGGCGGGCGATGCCGGCCGCTACGGGCGCACACTGGTCGTGGACTGCCAGCCGGCCGAGCCCATGCGACGCTCGATCGAGCGGCTGCGCGGCCACCTCGCCGAGCTGGGCGCGAACGGCATCCACGCCGTCATCCTCTGCGACAATCCCGGGCAGCGCGACCGGCTCCTCGAGCTGCTGGGCGACACGGGCGCGACCCTGGGGGTGGGTCTGGTGTCGGCCGGCTTCACCCTCCCCGGCGCGCGCCTGGCGATCCTCACGGATCACGAGATCTTCGCCCGCTACCGCCGCCGCCGGCGCCGCCTCAAGAGGACCGGTGGGCTGTCGCTGGCCGAGCTGTCGGCCCTCAAGGTGGGCGACTTCGTCGTGCACGAGGATCACGGCATCGGCCTGTACCGGGGCATGCAGCGGCTCACCTTGAACGGCCAGGAGACGGACTGCGTCGAGATCGCCTACGCGGAGCGCGACCGGCTCTTCGTGCCCGTGCAGCAGCTCGCGCTGGTCTCGCGCTACGCCGCCGGCGACGGGGCGCGTCCCGCGCTGCACCGTCTCGGCTCGGGCGTCTGGCAGAAGACCAAGGCCAAGGCCAAGCGCGCCATCCAGGACATGGCCGAGGGGCTGCTCCGCGCCTACGCGGCGCGGCGGGCCCTCGCCGGGCACGCCTTCCGCGCCGACACGGTCTGGCAGCGCGAGCTGGAGGCCTCGTTCCCGTACGAGGAGACGCCCGACCAGCTCAAGGCGATCGCCGACGTCAAGCAGGACATGGAGGCGGAGAAGCCCATGGACCGGCTGATCTGCGGCGACGTGGGCTACGGCAAGACCGAGGTCGCCGTGCGCGCCGCCTTCAAGGCCGTGCAGGAGGGCAGGCAGGTGGCGCTGCTCGTGCCCACGACCATCCTTGCGCAGCAGCACCTGCTCGTCTTCCGCGAGCGCCTCGCCGACTTCCCCGTGCGGGTGGAGGTGCTCTCGCGCTTCCGCACGCCCAGGCAGCAGCGGGAGGTCGTGGCCGGACTGGCGCAGGGCACGGTGGACGTGGTGATCGGCACCCACCGGCTGCTGTCCAGGGACGTCCGCTTCCGCGACCTGGGCCTGGTGGTGATCGACGAGGAGCACCGCTTCGGCGTGGCCCAGAAGGAGAAGATCCGCCAGCTCACGCGCACGGTGGACGTGCTGGCCATGACGGCCACCCCGATCCCGCGCACCCTGAACCTGTCGCTCGCCGGGGCGCGGGACATGTCCGTGATCGAGACTCCGCCGCGCGACCGGCTGCCGGTGCACACCGAGATCCTCGAGCTGGACGAGGACGTGATCACCGACGCGATCCTGCGGGAGGTGGACCGCGGCGGGCAGGTCTTCTTCGTCCACAACCGCGTGGAGACCATCCACAACGCCGCCCTGCGCGTGCAGAAGCTGGTGCCGCAGGTGCGCGTGGCCGTCGCTCACGGGCAGATGCACGAGCGCGATCTCGAGCGCGTGATGCTGGAGTTCCTCGACAAGCGCTGGGACGTCCTGGTCTCGACCATGATCATCGAGTCGGGCATCGACATGCCCAGCGTGAACACGCTCGTCGTGGACCGCGCCGACACGCTGGGGCTGGCGCAGCTCTACCAGCTGCGCGGCCGCGTGGGGCGCTCGGCGCACCGCGCCTACGCCTACCTCGTGGTGCCCTCGCGGCGCGTGCTCACCGAGGAGGCCGAGAAGCGCCTGCGCGT
>JAWOLC010000018.1:0-62708 GCA_033853925.1 Candidatus Eiseniibacteriota bacterium | reverse complement strand
CCGCGAGCCAGGCCACCGTCCGCCGGGCCGCGCCGCGCCGCCGGGCCGCGACGGCGAGCCCCGCGCGCCCCGCTCCCGCGCGCGCCTGCTCGTCGCCCAGCCAGACCTCGAGCTGGGCGGCGAGCTGGGCCACGCCCGAGGCGACGCGCAGCGCCCCGGCCGCCTCGAGCGCCCGCACCGCCTCGCGCTGCGTGGCGTGATGCGGTCCCACGAGGACGGCCGCCCCCCGCGCCGCGGGCTCGAGCGGATTGTGCCCGCCCAGGGGCACCAGGCTCCCGCCCACGAAGGCCACGTCGGCCGCGTCGTAATAGGCGTTGAGGACGCCGAGCCGCTCGTCCCAGCCCCAAGCGCCCGGACCGGCATCACCCGCCGCGGCGACGGGCTGGCCCGCTCGCTCCGCCTCGGCCCTGAGCCGGGCCGAGTCGCGGGGGTGGCGCGGCACCGCCACGACCTCCCATTCGCGCCGGAGCGCCGCGGGCACGGCCTGCCACGCGCGCGCCAGCACCTCCACCTCGCCGGGCCGCACGCTCCCCAGCACGAGCAGGTGCCCCTCGCCGGCCAGCCCCAGCCCGGCGCGCGCCCGCCCGCGCTCGGGGGCGTCCGCCGGCAGGTCGTCGTCCTTGAGGTTGCCCGTCACCGCGCTGACCTCGGGGCGCGCGCCCAGGCGACGCCAGCGCTCCAGATCCGCCTCGCTCTGGCAGAGCACGGCGGCGAGCCCGGCGACCAGCTCGCGGAAGCGCGGCCCCAGGAGCCGGTAGCGCCGCAGCGACGACGCCTTGAGCCGCGCGCTCAGCACCGCGACCGGGGTGCCCGTCGCGCGCGCGCGCAGCAGCCAGTGCGGCCACAGCTCGGTCTCGAGCAGGAACAGGCGCCGCGGCGCCACCCCGGCGAAGAAGGCCGCGGTGGCCTGGGGCGCATCGAGCGGCGCCACCGCCGCGGGCGGGCCCAGCGTGGCCAGGCGCGCCTTGCCCCCGCGCGTCGTGGCCGTCAGCAGGAGGCGGGCCGTGGGGCGGAGCGCCTGCAGCTCGCGCAGCAGAGGGCCCGCGGCCGTGGCTTCCCCCAGCGAAGCCACGTGGATCCACGCGTCCACGCCCTCGCGCGCGCGGGTGCGGCCGAGCCGCTCGTCCCACGACTCGCGCTCGCCGGGCGGCACGAGCGGACGGACCGCGGGCAGCAGGGCGCCGAGGCACGGCGCGGCCGCGCGGTAGACGGCCCAGGCCAGGCTCACGCCGGCTCCCCCGCCCGTCGCGCGATGAGCCGAGTGTGCTCGCGCAGGGCCGCCGCGACGCGGCCGCGCCAGATCTCGGCCTGCTCCGCGCTCAGGTCCGCGGGGACGCGGATCGGCTCGCCGTACGCGACGACCACCCGACTGAAGGGCCGGGGGATGCGGAAGCCGTCCCAGGACGGCAGGATCGTCGCGGCGCTCGCCGCCGTGGCCACGGGGATGATGGGATACCCCGTCCGACTGGCCAGGAAGACGAGCCCCGGCTTCACCTCCTCCGCCGGACCCCGCGGCCCGTCGGGCGTGACCGCGAGCACGTGGCCCTGCTCGCCCCAGCGCAGCAGCTCCAGCACCGCTTCGCCGGCGCCGCGGCTGCTCGAGCCGCGCGCGGTGGCGAAGCCCAGGCGCTGGATGATGCCCGCGATCAGCTCGCCGTCGCGGCTGCGCGAGACCAGCACGGCGGCACCCCGCCCGCGATGCGTGTAGGCCAGCGGCAGGAGCCGGGAGTGCCAGAAGGCGAAGATGCACGGGCCCGCCCCCGCCGCGATCTCCCGGTCGTGCTCGGCCACTCCCAGAAGCTCGATCCGCCACGTGTGCCCGAGCAGCCACACGAAGGCCGCCCCGGCGGCGGTGGCCAGGGACATCCACCACGGGTGGGCGCTGTCGCGGCTCATGCGGCCAGCTCCCACAGCCATTCGGCGGCTCGCGCCGAGGCTCCCGGGCCGCCGAGCCGCTCGCGCACGACGGCCAGCCGCTCCCGCTGGCGCCGGCGCAAGGCGGTATCGTCGAGCCACGGCGCCAGGACCGCCGCCAGCCGCGGGGCCGAGAGGTCGCCCTGGAGCAGCTCGGGCGCCACCTGCTCGCCCGCCACCACGTTGGGCAGGCCGATGCGCGACAGACGCACGACCCGGCGCGCGATCCGGTAGTTCAGCCAGCTCGTGCGGTAGACGATGACCTCGGGCGTGCCGAACAGGGCGGTCTCCAGCGTGGCCGTTCCCGAGGCCACGGCGCAGCAGGTGGCGTGCGCCTGGAGGGCATGGGTGCGCCCTCTCACCACCGGGATGCCGGCGAAGGCCTCGCCCAGCCGCGTCGCCTCGCGCTCGAGGCCGGGCGCCAGGGCGAGGGCGACCGCCAGGTCCGGCCGCCGGCCGCGCAGCTCCCGCGCGGCCGCCAGCATCACCGGCGCGTGCGCGCGCAGCTCCTGGGGACGGCTGCCGGGCAGCAGGCCGAGCAGGGGCGCGCCCGGGGCCGCTCCGATCTCCGCCCGCAGCGCCGCCTCGTCCGTCTCCGGCTCGAGGCCTTCGAGCAGCGGATGGCCGACGAAGCGAGCCTGCACTCCCGCCTGGCGGAAGATGGCCTCCTCGAAGGGAAAGATGACCGCGAGGCGATCCACCCAGCGGCTCATCTCGGCGGCGCGCTCCGCATGCCAGGCCCAGACCTGCGGGGCGATGTAGTAGAAGATCGGCACGCCGGCCCGCTTGAGCGCGGGGCCGAGGCGGAAGTTGAACCCGGGCGAGTCCACCAGCACGGCGGCGTGCGGCCGGAACGTCCGCGCGTCGCCGAGCAGCCGCCGGTAGGCCCGCAGCAGACGCGGCAAGCGCGCCGCCACGTCCGAGATGCCGAGCACGGCCAGCTCCGCCATGGGAACCACCGGCTCCGCGCCCGCGGCGAGGAGCGCGGGACCGGCCACGCCTCGTACCCGGCACGGCCCCAGGGCCCGCAGCGCGCGCGCCAGTCCGGCGGCGTGGCGATCGCCCGAGGCCTCGCCGGCCACGATCAGGAAGCGGCGCTCGCCCCGGTCGCCCACTGCTTCGCCCGCAGCTTCATGGCCGAGCGCACCTCGGCCGCCACGGCGAGCGCCGCGCGCCCCGCCTCGGCCGTCGCCGCGCCGGGGCCATGGTCCTCCAGCGAGCGCAGGAACGCCCGCAGCTCGAGCGCGAGAGGCTCGCCCGGATCCACGTCCAGCCGGCGGCGCTCGAAGGCGGCGCTCGGCTCCAGCCCCGGCACCGCCCCCGCCGTCGCCGCCCTGGCGGCGAGGCCGCCCGCGAGGGCGAGCCGGCGCAGGCGGGCGACGTCCACCCGCAGCAGATCGCAGGTCTTCTCGAAGAGGTCCACCGAGAGGTAGGCGTCGCCCTGGAAGAAGCGGATGCGGCGCAGGCGATCCTGCGACACGCGGCTGGCGGTCAGGTTCGCCACGCAGCCGTCCGGGAATTCCAGCCGCGCGTTGGCGATGTCCTCGTTCTCCGAGAGCACCGCGACGCCCACCGCCGAGATCGACACCGGCGGCGCGCCCACCACGTCCAGCACGGCGTCGAGGTCGTGGATCATCAGGTCGAAGACCACGTCCACGTCCAGCGAGCGGGGCTGGAACAGCGCCAGCCGGTGCGCCTCCACGAACTTGGGCTGCCGGACGTGCGGGCGCGCGGCGAGCAGCGCCGGATTGAAGCGCTCGACCTGACCCACCTGCAGCACGACGCCCGCGCGCCCGGCGGCGGCGATCATGGCGTCCGCTTCCTCGACCGTGACCGCCATGGGCTTCTCGACCAGCGCGTGGCGACCCGCCGCCGCGGCCTGCTCCGCCGCCACCCGGTGCTCCCTCGTGGGAACGGCGATCGAGACCGCCTCGCAGGCGGCGAGCAGCTCCGCGGCGCTCGAGAACGCGCGGCAGCCGTGCCGCTCCGCCACCCGCCGGGCCTTCTCCGCGTCCCGGTCGTAGACCCCGACCAGCTCGGCCTCGGGCAGCGCGTCGTAGACGCGGGCGTGCTTCTCGCCCCACACGCCCACACCCCAGACCCCGGCCCGGATCACGCTCGGCCTCAGCGCGTGAGCCCGCGCACGGAGGTCTCGGCGAAGCGGGCGAGGTGCTCGACGTGCGGCTCGTCCGGCCAGGTCGAGCGCATCTCCGCCACCGCCTCGGCGACCGTGAGGCCCTTGCGGAAGAGGAGGCGGTAGGCCCCCTCCAGCCCGTCGCAGGCCTCCGGGGTGAAGCCGCGCCGCTCGAGCCCCAGGCGGTTGATGCCGGCGAGACGCGGCGGGCTGCCGGCCGCCTTGACGAAGGGGGCCACGTCCTGGGAGATGCGCGAGCCGCCCCCGATCATGCAGTGGCGACCCAGGCGCGCGAACTGGTGCACGACCGTCCCGCCGCCCACGATGGCCCACTCGTCCACGCTCACGTAGCCGGCGAAGAGCACGGCGTTGGCGACGATGACGTGGTCCCCGAGCGTGCAGTTGTGGGCCACGTGGCAGCAGGCCATGAGCAGGCAGTGGCTGCCGATCCGGGTCGTGGCGCCGGGATCCGTGGCCAGGTTCGCGGTCACGTACTCGCGCACCTCGGTGTGGTCGCCCACCTCGAGGTAGGACTCGAGCCCCTTGTACTTGAGGTCCTGCGGCGGCGTCCCCAGCACGGCCCCGTGATGCACGTGGCAGTTCGCGCCCACGCGCGTCCAGCCGGTCAACAGCGCGTGGCTGTCCACCCGCGTGCCGTCGCCGATCGTGACGTGCGGCCCGACGATCGTCCCGGGCCCGATCACCACGCCACTGCCGATGCGGGCGCCGTCCTCCACGAACGCGGCCGGGTGAATGACCGCGCTCATGCCGGCCGCTTGTCCACGACGGTGGCCACCAGCTCGGCCTCGGCCGCGAGCTGGCCGTCCACGTAGGCCTCGCCCCGCATCTTCGAGATGCGGTTCTTGAGCTTGAGCAGGGTGAGCTTCAAGCGGAGCTGGTCGCCCGGCGTGACCGGCCGGCGGAACTTGGCCCCGTCGATGCTCATGAAGTACATGAGCTTGTCGTTCGGATCCTCGACCGAGTGCAGCAGCAGCAGCCCGCCCACCTGGGCCATCGCCTCCAGGATCAGCACCGCCGGCATGATGGGGTGCCCGGGGAAGTGGCCCTGGAAGAACGGCTCGTTGATCGTCACGTTCTTGAGCCCCTCGATGAAGCGGCCCTCCTCGAGCGCGGTGATGCGGTCCACGAGCAGGAACGGATAGCGGTGCGGCAGCAGATCGAGGATCGCCGTGACGTCCCACTCGTCGGGCGGTCCGCCCGCGCGGCGGCCGGGCAGCGGCAGCGTCTCCTTGAGGCGCTTCACGAAGGCCACGTGGCTCTCGTGGCCCGAGCGCGTGGCGCTGACGTGGCCCAGCACCGGGGCGCCGAGCAGGAAGAGGTCGCCCAGCAGGTCGAGCATCTTGTGGCGCACGAACTCGTCGCGGAAGCGCAGGGGCTCGGGATTGAGGATGCGGTCCTCCCCCACGACCACGGCGCTCTCGAGGCGTCCGCCCTTGATCCACCCGGCGCGGCGCAGGGCCTCCAGGTCGCGCTCCAGCACGAAGGTCCGGGCGGGCGCGATCTCGTGGAGGAAGGTCTCCTCGTTGATGTCGAGGGTCAGGCTCTGCGTGCCCACGAGGGGGTGGTCGTAGACGATGGTGAAGCTGAGCCGGCAGCCGCGGAAGGGCATGGCCACCAGCTCGACGCCTCCCTGGCACAGGCGCACGGGCTTCGTCACCTTGATGTGGCGCTTGGGCCGGGACTGGGACTGGAGGCCGGCGCCGAGCAGGGCCTTGGCGATCGGCGCGGCGCTGCCGTCGGCGGGCTCCGCGATCTCCATGCGGTCCGTCTCGATGAGCAGGTTGTCGAGGCCCAGCCCCGCCACCGTGGCCAGCACGTGCTCCATGCTGTGGATCTGCACGCCCTCCTGCTGGAGGATCGTGCGCCGGCCGGCGTGCGGGTCGAAGATCGCGTTCTCCGGGCGCACGTCCACCGTCGGGGAGCCGGGCAGGTCCACGCGCACGAAGCGCACGCCCGTGTTCTCGGGCGCCGGGCGGAAGGTCACGTGTCCCCGCTCGCCCGTGTGCAGGCCCACGCCCTCGAGCGTGACCGGCCGCGCCAGCGTCTGCTGGGCGGACCCGCTCATCGCACCTCCTCGCGCTCCCGCTCCCGCTCGAGCGTCTCGACGCGCTGCTCCAGCTCGCGGGCCTTGCGGAAGAGCTGCGGCAGGTTCTTCAGCAGGACGCTGAGCCGCTTCCACGCCCCGTGCGGCATGGCGGGGTAGCCGGAGACGATCTCCTTCGACTGCACGTCGTGGCTGACGCCGCTCTGCGCCCCCACCATGGCGCCCTTGCCCAGGCGGAGGTGCCCCGCCACGCCGACCTGCCCGCCCAGCGTGACGTAGTCCTCCAGCTCCGTGCTGCCCGCGACCCCGACCTGGGCGACGATGATGCAGTGCCGGCCGATGCTCACGTTGTGCCCGATCTGCACGAGGTTGTCGATCTTCGTGCCGTCGCCGACCCGGGTGCTGTCCGTGGTCGCCCGATCGATGCAGGTGTTGGCGCCGATCTCGACGTCGTCGCCGATCACCACGTTCCCCACCTGCGGCACCTTGTGGTAGCGCCCCGCGTCGAAGGCGAAGCCGAAGCCGTCGGCGCCGATCACGACGCCGGCGTGCACGATGCAGCGCGCGCCCAGGGTGCACTCCTCGCGCACCACCACCCGGGGATAGAGGAAGCTGTCCTCACCGATCTCCGCCTGGGCGCCGACGTAGGTGCCCGCCATCAGCACGCTGCGCGGGCCCACGCGGGCGCCCGACTCGATCACGCAGTGGGGTCCCAGCGAGACCCCCTCGCCCAGCCAGGCGTCCGGCGCCACGATCGCGCTGGGGTGCAGCCCCGGGGCGGGGCGGTGGAGATCGGGGCGGAACACGCGGACCGCCTGCCGGAAGGCCAGGTAGGGGTTGTCCACCTGCAGGAGCGGGATGCTCGAGGTGCGAGGCTGCCGGTCGCAGATCACGGCCGAGGCCCGGGTCTCGCTCAGGTGCGCCTCGTAGCGGGCGTTGGCCAGGAACGTCAGGTCGCCGGGCAGCGCCTCGCGGATGCCCGCCACCCCGCGCAACAGGGTGGAGCCGTCCCCCACCACCGCGCCGCCCAGCTCGGCGGCCAACTCGGCAAGCGTCTTCACGATCATGGTCGCGGCTCCCTCAATGACCGGTCGCGGTCTTCGCGCGAGTGTTCAGCTCCGTCAGGACGTCGCTCGTCACGTCCAGGGTCTTGTCGGCGTAGATGATGAATCCGCTCGCCGAGTCGAGAACCAGGTTCAGGTTCTTGTCCCCCGCCACCTTCTCGACCGCCGAGCGAATCTGCTGCACGACTTCGGCCGTGGCCCGCTCGTTCTCCTGCGCCGCCCGGCCCTGCGGTCCCCAGATGTCCTGGATGAAGCGCTCGTACTCGCTGATCGCCTTCTGCAGCGCTTCCTCCTTCTCCTGGCGCTTCAGCGCGGACAGGATCGGCGACTGGTCGCGCACCTCGGCGCGCAGCTGGTTCACCGCCTTCTCCTTCTCGGCGGCGTCGTCGCGCCAGCCCTGCACCTGGCGATCGAAGCGGTCCTGGGCCTCCCGGGCGGCAGTGTACTCCTGGAAGATGCGCGCGGAATCGATGTAGCCGAAGCGGACCTCGGCGCGCGCCGGGGCGGGGGCGAGCGCCGCCACGACCAGGGCGACGGCCGCGAGCGGTCCCGCGCGGCGCAGGGACAAGCGACAGGTCATGGCGTCGTCCTCAGAAGCTGACGTTGCCGAGCAGGAAATGCCCCTTCCCGTGCGGCCCGTCGTCTCGGTCGAACCCGTATCCGTAGTCGAAGCCGATGTTGCCGAGGAGCGGGATCTCCATGCGGAAGCCGATGCCGACGCTCTTGCGGAGCTTGAGCGGCTGGATCTCCCGCCACTGATCCCAGGCGTTGCCCGCGTCGAAGAAGATCACACCGTGCAGAGGCGGCACAATCGGAAACTGCTGCTCGATCGAGTAGAGGCTCATGTAACGGCCGCCCGGATAGCGCACCTTCGTCGAGACGTACGTGTAGGTCGTGTCGAACTTGCCCGGATTCGTGAGGGAGTCGATGTTGGCGATCGTGCGCTGGGTGATCGTCTGGATGAACTTGTCCGGGACCACCATGTAGTCGTCGTAGCCGCGCAGCGGGTCGGGCGTGCTGCCGCCGCCGAGGCGGAAGCGCTCGTACGGGGGCACCTCGCTGCGCTGGTCCGCCCAGATGCCCAGCACACCCTCGCGGGCCCGGATCATGGTGGTGAAGTTCTTGAGCAGGGAGGGCAGGTAGATCCGGCCCTCGATGCGATTCTTGATGTAGCTGACGGCCCCGAGGAAGGGACCGCCCGCGAACTCGCCGGTCCAGGAGATTCGCGACCCCTTGGTGGGGTAGAACGCGTCGTTGGTCGAGTTGCGATTGAAGTCCAGGGTGACGCTGCTCGTCCGCACGGGGCGACCCTGGGCGATGCCGGCCAGCACGATGGAGTCCTGCTCGCTGAGCGCGCTGCCGAGCTGGGAGACGGTCACGTCCTCGAGGCTGTAGCCGATCGTGCCGTGGGAGTAGTTCGGCCAGGGCAGCGGCCGGCCCATGCGCACGGAGGCCCCGCGCCGCTGCTCCTTGTACAGGTCCAGCGTGGTGAGCATGTTGAACGCCGAGGCCCCGAGCAGGGTCGGCGTGTCGTGGAACCACGGCTCGGTGAAGCTGAGCGAGTAATTGTTGCTGTTGCTGCCGCGCTCGAGGTGCAGCGCCAGGCTCTGCCCGTTGCCCAGCACGTTGTTGTGGCCGATCTCCAGGAAGCCGGTGAGCCCCGTCACCCCCGTGTAGCCGGCGCCCGCCGAGGCCGTGCCCACCTGCTTCTCCTTCACCTTGAAGTTGATGTCCACGTCGGTGCTCTCCGCGGCCGAGAAGTCCGGCGTCACCTCTTCGAAGAGCCCGAGGCGCTGGAGGTCGTCCCGGCTGCGCATGAGCGCCGACTGGCGGAAGCGGTCGCCCTCGCGAATCTCCAGCTCGCGGCGGATCACCTTCTCGCGGGTGCTCTTGTTGCCGGTGATGTTCACGTAGCGGATGTACGAGGGCGGGCACTCCGTGATGTGGTAGTCGATGTCCACCAGGTCCGAGTCGCGCACGCTCTCCTGGGGGTCCATCTGGACGTAGAGGTACCCCTTCTCGCCGTAGATGGAGAAGGCCGAGCGCTCCACCTTCTCGATCTTCGAGGCGTCGTAGTGCTCGCCGGGCTTGCCCTTCCACAGCGGCGCCAGCTCGGCGCTCGCGACCACCTTGTTCCCCGACCAGCTCACGGTGCCCACGCGGTAGGGATGGCCCTCGTCCACCGTGATGACCAGCGCCAGCTTGCGCGGATCCTCCGTGGGCTTGAACTCGCGGGAGACCAGGCGCATGTCGCGGTAGCCGTTGTCGTGGTAGAAGGCCTCGAGCTTCTCCTGGTCCTCCGCCGCTTCCTCGTCCTTCACCTCGCCGCCGCCGAAGAAGCCCTTGGCGTGGGTCTTCAGGTGCTTGCGCAGCTTCTTCGCCGTGAACGCGTGCGCCCCCACGAATTCGATGCGGGTGATGCGCACCTTCTGCCCCTCGTTCACCAGGAAGCGCAGGTCGACCGTGCCCGGTCCGGCGCTGTCCACGGCCGCCTGGATCGTGGCACGGGCGTAGCCCTCGTCGCGGTAGTACTTGAGCAGCGAGTCGATCTGGGTCTGCACGGTCACGGCCGAGTAGACCTCGTTCGGGTGGAGGAGGAGCTTCTTCTGCAGGTCCGCGCTGTCCTTCTTCTGGTTGCCGCGGAAGCTGATCTTGGCGATGCGCGGGCGCTCCTTCACGTGGATCAGCAGATCCACGAACTCGCCCCGCGGCGCCTCGTCCACCGAGACGTCGCTGAAGAGCCCCAGGGCGAAGAGCTTGCGGATGCCGCGCCGCACGGCGTCGCCGGAATAGCGCACGCCGGGCAGCACCTCGAAGGTCCGGACGATGCGCAGGCTGTCGATGTGGATGTTGCCGGTCACGCGGATCAGCCCGACGCGCAGCTCGCTCTCCACCTGCTCGCTGTCCGGCGCCACCTCGCTCTCGGGCGCGGCGGGCGCGGCCAGCGCCGAGTCCGCCGGGGAAACGGTGAAGCCGCCGGCCGGGGCGGGCACGGGCGTGCCGGCCCTCGCCGGGGCGGGTCCCACCCCGGCAAGGGTGCCGATCAACAGCACGAGGAGAAGGACGCTAGCCTCCCTGGGGCGCGTGCGCGCCCGCCGCCGGCAGATCGGGGGCCGGCGCCGGCTGCCGCGTGGTGAACTCCAGCTCGTCGCCCCGGCGCTCGACCCAGACGTTCCCGCCGCCCTGGACCTTGCCCCGCAGGATGTACTCCGCCAGAGGATCCTCCAGCAGCCGCTGGATGGCCCGCTTGAGCGGCCGGGCCCCGAGAGAGGGATCGAAGCCGCGCTCGACCAGGAACTCGACGGCCGCCGGGTCGATCTCCAGGATGACCTCCTGGGCTCGCAGGCGCTCGCAGACCTGGCCGAGCAGGATGCCGACGATGGCCCGCATGTCGTCGCGGGTGAGCGCGTGGAAGACGATGGCGTCATCGACTCGATTCAGGAACTCCGGGTTGAACGTGCGCTTGAGCTCGTCATGCACCGTGCTCTTGATGGAGGCGAACTGCTGCTCGTTGCCCTCGATCTGCTTGAACCCCAGGTGCTTGCCGCCGGCGATGATCTGCCGCCCGCCCAGGTTGGAGGTCATGATGATGACCGTGTTCTTGAAGTCCACCCGGCGCCGGGAGCTGTCCGTCAGCACCCCGTCGTCCAGCACCTGCAGCAGCACATTGAACACGTCCGGGTGCGCTTTTTCAATCTCGTCGAGCAGCACCACCGAATAGGGCTTGCGCCGCACCTTCTCCGTGAGCTGCCCGCCCTCCTCGTACCCCACATACCCCGGCGGCGCTCCCACCAGTCGCGAGACCGAGAACTTCTCCATGTACTCGGACATGTCGATCCGCACCAGCGCGTCCTCGTCGTCGAAGAGGAACGCGGCCAGCGCCCGGGCCAGCTCGGTCTTGCCCACACCCGTGGGCCCCAGGAAGATGAAGGAGCCGATGGGGCGCTTGGGGTCGCGCAGGCCGACCCGGTTGCGGCGCACGGCCCGGGCCACGGCCGCGACCGCCTCGTCCTGCCCGACCAGCCGCTTGCGGATCTCGTCCTCCATGCGCAGCAGCTTCTGCGTCTCCTCCTCCGCCAGCTTCACCACCGGGATGCCGGTCATGACCGAGAGGACCGAGGCCACGAGGTCGCCGTCGACCTGCACCTCCTTGTCCCGCTTGGACTCGGTCCAGGTCTTCTTCAGCTCGTTGCGCCGCGAGCGCAGCTCCTTCTCCTTGTCGCGCAGGCGCGCCGCCTTCTCGTACTCCTGGCCGCGGATCGCCGCCTCCTTCTCCTTGATGACCTCCTCGAGCTTCTGCTCCAGCTCGTGGATCTCGGTGGGCACCGTGGTCACCGACAGGCGCGCGCGCGCGCAGGCCTCGTCGACCACGTCGATCGCCTTGTCGGGGAAGAAGCGGTCGTTCATGTAGCGATCCGCCAGCTTGACCGCCTGCACGACGGCCTCGTCGGTGATCTTCACGCCGTGGTGGGCCTCGTACTTGTCGCGCAGCCCCATGAGGATGGCGATCGTGTCCTCGACGCTGGGCTGGTCCACCATGATCGGCTGGAAGCGGCGCTCCAGCGCCCCGTCCTTCTCGATGTACTTGCGGTACTCGTCGAGGGTCGTCGCGCCGATGCACTGCAGCTCGCCGCGCGCCAGCGCCGGCTTCAGCATGTTCGAGGCGTCGATCGCGCCTTCCGCGCCGCCCGCCCCGACGATGGTGTGCAGCTCGTCGATGAAGATCACCGTGTCCCGCGACTCGCGGATCTCGTTCATCACGGTCTTCAGGCGCTCCTCGAACTGGCCCCGGTACTTCGTGCCCGCCACCACGGCCGCCAGGTCGAGCGTGACGATCCGCTTGTTCTTGAGGCTCTCGGGCACCTGGGAGGAGACGATCCGCTGCGCCAGGCCCTCGGCGATCGCGGTCTTCCCCACGCCCGGCTCGCCGATGAGCACGGGGTTGTTCTTCTTGCGCCGGGAGAGGACCTGGATGACGCGCTCGATCTCCTTCTCCCGCCCGATCACCGGATCCAGCTTGCCCTCGCGCGCGAGCTGGGTGAGGTCCCGCCCGAACTGGTTCAGGGCCGGCGTGTCGGCCCGCTCCTCGCGTTCCGCGGTGCCGGGGCTGGAAGGCGTGCCGCCCAGCAGCTTGAGCGTCTCCTCCCGCACGCGCTTGCGGTCCACGCCCAGCTCGAGCAGGACCTTGGCCGCGACGCCCTCGCCCTCGCGGATCAGGCCGAGCAGCAGGTGCTCGGTGCCCACGTAGTTGTGGCCCAGGGCGCGCGCCTCCTCCACCGCCAGCTCGAGGACGCGCTTGGCGCGCGGGGTGAAGGGGATCTCGCCGATGGTCATCGTGCCGCCCGACGGGCTGACCATGCTCTCGACCTCCTGGCGGATGCGGTCGAGATCCAGCCCCAGGTTGTTGAGCACCGTGGCGGCGATGCCCTCGCCTTCGCGGATGACGCCGAGCAGGAGGTGCTCGGTGCCGATGTAGTCGTGCTGCAGCCGGGCCGCCTCCTCGCGGGCGAGGTAGATGACCTTGCGCACCCTCTCGGTGAACTTGTCGTGCATGGCTTCGGCTTCCGCTTCGGCCGCGTCCTCACGCCGGCCCACCGCCTCCGCCACGACGGCCCACGCTCGGCGTGAGCCGGCCCGGCGCGACTGCGGCTCCCGGCGGCGCTCGGCGGCCGCTCGGAACCCTCCTCTCTCTCGGGTCTACGGAGTCTGCCCCATCTCGCGCTCGGCGGCGGCGAGCCGCTCGCGCACGAGCTGGGCACGATACACGTTTCGCTCCGCGGGGGTGAGCTCACCTCCGTGAGCGCGCTGAAGGTGTGCAGGCTGCGTCAAGACGAGCAGCTCGTTGACCACGCGCAGGGGACACAGGCCGGGCAGCCCCAGGGCCACCCCGAGGCGCACCGCCGAGCAGAGGTTGATCACCTCCCGCGAGTGGATCGTCCGACAGTGCCGCAGGGTCCCGTACGCTCGCCAGACCTTGTCCTCGATCTGCACGCGGGCGTCGCGCAGCATCCGCTCGCGCGCCTGCTCCTCGGTCTCCACGATCTGGCGCGTGACCCGCTCCAGGATCTCGATGGCGTCGTGCTCGCTCCGCCCCAGCGTCGTCTGGTTCGAGACCTGGAAGAGGTTGCCCATGACCTCGCTGTGCTCGCCGTAGAGGCCCCGCACGTTGAGCCCCACCTGCATGATGCTCTTCAGCACCCGCTGGATCTCGTCCAGGAGCACCAGGGCGGGCAGGTGGATGAGGACGGAGGCTCGCAGCCCCGTCCCCGCGTTCGTGGGACACGCGGTGAGGTAGCCGATCTCTTCCGAGAAGGCGAAGTCCAGGGACTGGTCCAGCTCGTCGTCGGCGCGGTCCGCGGCCGCCCAGGCCTCGGCCAGCTGGAACCCCGGAGCGATGGCCTGCAGGCGGAGATGGTCCTCCTCGTTGATCATCAACGACAGCCGCTCCTCGGGCGCCACGACGATGCCCCGGGGCCGCGCCCCGTCGCCCAGCTCGTGGCTGACGAGGTGGCGCTCCACGAGCACCTGCCGGTCCAGCGGAGAGAGCTCGGCCATGCGCAGCATCAAGCCCCCTTCGAAGCTCGGCGAGCGTTGCGCGGCGGCGGCCACGCTCATGAGCACGCCCTGCAGCTGCTCGTCGCGCGCCCGGTGCGTGAAGGGCACGCTGCGCAGGTTGCGGGCGAGGCGGATGCGGCTCGAGAGCACGAGGTCGGCGTGCGGGCCCTCGGCGGAGAGCCAGCGCGCGGGCTGCGCGACCAGCTCGTCGAAGCCGCCGGCCGGCCGGAGAGGCGCGCTCATGGCTTGTCCTCGGCCCCCGCCCGGGCCTCTTCCTCGAGGCGGCGGATCTCGTCGCGCAGGGTCGCCGCGCGCTCGAACTCCTCGCGCTCGACGGCCCGCTGCAGCTCGTCGTGCAGGCGCTGGATCTGCCGGAAGCGGGACGCCCCCTCGCCGTCTCCCGCCGGGTGCTTCCCCCGGTGGCGCGTGTCGCCGTGGATCCGCCGGAGGAGCGGGCGGAGCTGGAACTGGAAGGCCGCGTAGCACTCGGCGCAGCCCAGGCGACCGGTCTCGCGGAAGCCGGAATAGAGCAGGCCGCAGCGCGGGCACTGCACGTGGCCGACGCGCTCCTCCTCGGTGGTCGTCGTGTCGTCCACCATCTTGACCAGCAGATCGGCGATGTCGAACTGCTGCTTCTTGGAGGTGGCGTGCAGCCCCTTCTCCTCGGCGCAGCGCTCGCACACGTGGATCTCCGACATCTTGTTGTCGTGGATCTCCGTGAAGTGCACGGTCGCGGGGTTCTTGCCGCAGATCTGGCAGAGCATCCGTCTTCCTCTAGGAGCCCGGGGAGAGCCGGCCGGCCTCGAGCAGGCGCACCTGATCGGCCATTCTCGCGAGCCTGTCATTGTGGGTGACGACGACAAAGGTTTGATGCCGGTCTCGAGCCAGGGACGCGATGAGCTCGTGGAGCTGGGCCGCGGAGCGCTGGTCGAGGTTGCCCGACGGCTCGTCCCCCAGGACGAGATCCGGCTCGGCGACCAGCGCGCGCGCGACCGCCACGCGCTGGGCCTCGCCGCCCGAGAGCTGCCCTGGACGATGGTCCCAGCGCTCCGCCAGCCCCACGGCGGCCAGCGCCGCCTGGGCGCGGTCGCGGGCGCTCGTTCGGCGCTCCCCGGCGATGAGCAGCGGCAGCATCACGTTCTCCTCCGCGCTGAACTCGGGCAGGAGGTGGTGGAACTGGAAGACGAATCCCAGCCGCCGTGCGCGGAAGTCCGCCAAGGCCCCTTCCGCCAGCGGATCCACGCGCCAGCCTCGGAACTCCAGCGTGCCCGCGTCGGCCCGATCCAGTGTCCCCAGGATGTTCAGCAGCGTGCTCTTCCCTGTGCCCGAGGCGCCCAGAATAGCCATAATCGTGCCACGGCTCACCTCCAGGTCCACGCCCTTCAGGACCTCGAGCCTACCCCGGGGAGACTCATACCCTTTCACGATTCCGCGGGCAACTAGCACGGGGACCCCGCTCTCATCTCCCACTCTGCCAACGCTCGGGGCGCCTTGGCTCATGTGACGCCTCAAGCCTGCCGCCGGATCGCCTCGACGGGGTCGAGGAGCGAGGCGCGCCAGGCCGGGTAGAGCGCGGCGGCCAGACAGAGGACGAAGGCGGCGGCGATGACGGTCACGAAGTCGCCGGCCTCCGGCCGGACGGGCAGGCGCTCGATGAAGTAGACGTCCCCCGGCAGGCGCACGAACGGATAGCGCTTCAGCACCGCGATCAGCGCGGACGCGAGCACCACGCCGAGGCCCGTCCCCAGGCCGCCGATGAGGAGGCCCTCGGCGAGGAAGACGCCGAGGACGGTCCGGCGCCGGGCCCCGAGAGAGCGCAGCACGCCGATGTCTCGCCGCTTCTCCATGACCACCATGAAGAGCGTGCTCACGATGTTGAAGGTCGCGACGAGCACGATGAGCACGAGGATCAGGAACATGACCGTCTTCTCCAGCTTCATCCAGGTGAAGAGGTTGCGGTTCAGCTCGATCCAGTTATTGGTGCGCAGCTCCGGCCTGTGGACGGCGCGCAACACTTCGTCGGCCAGGCGCGGAGCGGCGAACATGTCGGCCAGGCGCACCTCGATGCCGGTGACCGCCGTGCCCAGGCGGAAGAAGTCCTGCGCCGCGGCGATCGAGGTGAAGCCGAGGCTGGAATCGTAGGTGTAGAGCCCCGAAGCGAAGATGCCGACGACACGGAACTCCCGCAGCCGCGGGGCGAAGCCCAGGGGGGAGGCACTCCCCTCCGCGAGCGAGACCAGCACGACGCGGTCGCCGATGCGCGCCGCCAGCCTCGCGGCCAATTCGCTGCCGAGCACGATGCCGGGGTAGCCCCCGGCGGTGCGCGTGGGGATCGAGTCCAACGGCGGCTGGATGTTCCGGCCGATCGTCGTGACCCCCCGCTCGGCTCGCAACGTCACCCCCTTCACGATGAGCCCCTCCGTGAGCCCCTCGTGGTAGACCATCGCCTTCGTGTAGGTGAAGGGAGCCACGCCGAGCACTCCGGGCACCTTGGCCACCTCGGCGGCGAGCGTGTCGGCGCCCGTCACCCCGGCGGCCGTCTGGCCGAGCAGCACGACGTGGGCGTCCGTGCCGGCGATGCGGCTCTGCACCTCGCTCTCGAAGCCGTTCATCACCGCCAGCACCGTGAGCAGCGCCGTCACGCCCACGGCCACGCCTCCCACGGAGATGCCGGTGAGCAGGGTGATGAACCCGCTTCGACGCCGCGTGCGCAGATAGCGCCCGGCAATCCACAGCGGCAGGTTCACGGGGCCTTCGACTCCCGGGGAGGCGCGCCCACCTCGGGGTCCGTCGCCTCCTCGGCCTCGCCCGCGCCTTCCTCGGGCCGGAGCTGCGGGAAGAGGATGACGTCGCGGATCGAGCGCGAGTCGCTCACCAGCATGGCCAGGCGGTCCACGCCGATGCCCACGCCCCCCGTCGGGGGCATGCCGTACTCGAGGGCGCGCAGGTAGTCCTCGTCGAGCGGCTGCGTCTCCTCCTCGCCGCGGGCGCGGCGGACCATCTGCGCCTCGAAGGCGGCGCGCTGCGCCGCCGGGTCGTTCTGCTCGGAGAAGGCGTTGGCCAGCTCCATCCCGTCGGCGAAGACCTCGAAGCGCTCCACCACTCCGGGCCGGGTGCGGCTCGCGCGCGCCAGCGGCGACGTCTCGAGCGGATGGTCCACGACGAAGCAGGGCCGCACCAGCTCCGGCTGCACCAGCTCGCTGAACAGCTCGTCCAGCAGGCCGCCGGCGCCGAGGCCGGGCCGGACGTCGAGCCCCCGGGCCGCCGCCAGCCGCGCGAGCCGCGCCGGGTCGAGGTCGCTCACGTCCTCGCCCACCGCCGCGCTCACGGCCTCCACCATCGAGACCCGCGGCCAGGGCGGCGTGAAGTCCACGAGGCGACCCTGGTACTCGACCACCAGACCTCCGGCCGCGGCCTCCACGGCGTGACCCACCAGGGCCTCGGTGAGAGCCATCACGTCGTAGACGTCGGCGAACGCCTGGTAGAACTCGAGCAGGGTGAACTCGGGGTTGTGCGTGCGGTCGATGCCTTCGTTGCGGAAGTCGCGCGAGAACTCGTAGACGCGCTCGAGCCCCCCGACGATCAGGCGCTTCAGGTAGAGCTCGTTCGAGATGCGCAGGTAGAGCTCCATGTCCAGCGCGTTGTGGCGGGTGACGAAGGGGCGCGCGAAGGCGCCGCCGTAGAGAGGCTGCAGGATGGGCGTCTCGACCTCGAGGTAGCCATGGTCGTCGAGGAAGGCGCGGAGCGTGCTCACCAGCCGGGCGCGGCGGCGGAAGGTCTCGCGCACCTCCAGGTTCATGAAGAGGTCGGCGTAGCGCTGGCGGAAGCGCGTCTCCGGGTCCCGCAGCCCGTGCCACTTCTCCGGGAGCGGCCGCATGGACTTGGCCAGCAGCTCGAGCGCTCCCACCCGCACCGTGATCTCGCCCGTGCGGGTGCGGAAGACCGCCCCCTCGACGCCGATCCAGTCCCCCACGTCCAGCAGCTCGTAGCGGCGATAGGCGTCGCCCAGCTCGTCCGCGCGGAAGTAGAGCTGGATGCGCCCGCTGCCGTCCAGCAGATGGGCGAAGCCGGCTTTGCCGTGCGCCCGCAGGCTCGTCACCCTTCCCGCCACGCGCACGCGGGGGCCGGCCTCCGCGGTGACCCGCTCCCCCCAGGCCAGGATCTCGGCTGCCTTGTGCGTGGGCTCGAAGCGGTAGGCGTAGGGCGCCACTCCCAGGGCCCGCCATTGCGCGAGCTTCTCCTGGCGCTGCCGCATCAGCTCATGCAGGGACATGGGAGTCTCCGGTGCCGGGTGGACCCGAGCGGACGTGGGCGGAGATGCGGCGCGACTCTAAAGGCCCAGGCGCGATTGCGCAACGACCGCGGCAGCAGGCTCACCGCGACGCTAAGAGGCGGCGCGAGGCGGGGACCGGAGGGCGAGCGCACGGTGCCTCTGATCGCCCTCCGGTTCCCGCGAGCGCCGCCGGCGAACGCGCCTGGAAGCGCAGCGCGAGGCGGGGACCGGAAGGCGAGCGCACGGTGCCTCTGATCGCCCTCCGGTTCCCGCGAGCGCCGCCGCGATCATGCACGCCTCGGAGGGCGGCGAGCGCCGCCGCTTCGACGTGGCTACGCAGTCAGCGGGCGGCGGAGCCCGGATGGAGCTCTTCGAGCGCCAGCTTGCCGGCCTCCGCGTCCACCGGCACCGGGTAGTCGCCGGTGAAGCAGGCCCGGCAGAAGTTCCGCGGCTCGGCCTCGCAGGCGAGCAACCCCTCGAGCGAGAGGTAGCCCAGCGAGTCCACGCCCAGGTAGGCGCGAATCTCGTCCACGCTCTTCAATGCCGCGATCAGCTCGCGCCGGCTGGGCGTGTCGATGCCGTAGAAGCAGGGATGCGTCACCGGCGGCGAGCCGACCCGCAAATGCACGGCACGCGCCCCCGCGCGCCGCAACATGCGCACCAGCTTGCGGCTCGTCGTGCCGCGCACGATGGAGTCGTCCACGACCACGACCCGCCGGCCTTCGAGCACCTCGCGCACCGGGTTGAACTTGATCCGCACGCTGGAGTCGCGCCCCGCCGGTTGGGGCTGGATGAAGGTCCGGCCCACGTAGTGGTTGCGGATCAGCCCCAGCTCGAAGCGGATGCCCGACTCCTCGCTGTAGCCGAGGGCGATGGAGTTGCTCGAGTCCGGCACGGCGATGACCACGTCGGCGTCCGCCGGATGCTCCCGCGCGAGCCGGTGGCCGATGCGCCGGCGGACCCCGTCCACGGTCGCGCCGAACACGCGGGAGTCGGGACGCGAGAAGTAGATGTGCTCGAAGATGCACTGGTACCGCGGCGTGTCGCGCGGCGCCAGCCGGCGGCTGCGCAGCGACCCGGGCGCGAGGCGCACCAGCTCGCCCGGCTCCACGTCGCGCAGCAGCTCCGCCCCCACCAGGTCGAGGGCGCAGCTCTCGCTCGCCACCACGAAGCCGTCACCGTGGCGGCCGAGGCAGAGCGGGCGGAAGCCGTGCGGATCCCGGAGGGCGAGCACGGCGCCGCGCGTGAGCAGCACCAGCGAGTAGGCGCCGCGCACCTTGCCCGCGGCCTCGACCAGCGCCTCTTCGGGATCGTCGGCGCTCGAGATGGCGATCAGGTGCAGGAAGATCTCGGTGTCCAGCGTGGTCTGGAAGATGGAGCCCGCCTCTTCGAGCCGCTGTCGCAGCTCGCGGGCGTTCACCAGATTCCCGTTGTGCGCCAGGGCCAGCGGGCCGCCTCGATACACCACTCGCAGGGGCTGCGTGTTCTCGAGGGTGACGCTCCCCGCGGTGGAGTAGCGGTTGTGCCCGACCGCCAGGTCACCCGGCAGGCGGGCGAAGTCCAGGCCCCGGTAGACGTCGGCCACCAGGCCCAGTCCCTTGTGGCCGTGGAAGGCGCCCTGCTCGTCGCAGGAGACGATGCCCGACGACTCCTGCCCGCGATGCTGCAGGGCGTGCAGCCCGAGGGCGGTGACCTCGGACGCGTTCGGCACGCCCACCGCCGCGAACACACCACATTCCTCACGCCAGGAGCGCGCAGCGCTTCGCGCCTGGGCGGGCCTCACGGACTTCACGATCGCCTCCTGGTGGTCGACTCGCGGCCGCGCGGGAGCCAGGGCAGCGGCGGCTCCGCGCCGCTCAGCCGGTACTCCTGCGCGTGGGGGTTGCAGAACAAGCCATGGGCCGCGTCCTTGAGCTCCGCCAGCTCGGCAGCGCCCCGCTCGGCGTCCGCGCCGTCGGCGAAGCGGAGGGCCCAGACGATCCCCTCGTGGACTTCGATGCGCTCCCCGGTCTGCTGGAGCCACCAGCGCTCGGCTGCCCCTCGCCTGAGCCCGCCTCGCTCGACCACGAGGACCAGCCGTTCCCCCGCGGCGAGCGGCACCGGCTCCTCGGCGGCGAGCCGGACCTGGCAGCGCTCCTTGTGCGGATTGTAGAACTGCGTGGACTCGTGGAGCAGCGTCTCGATCCGGGCGCGCTCGGGGAGCCGGCCGGCCAGCTCGAGCAGCCGCAGGCGCCGCAGGCCGCCCAGGCCACGCCCCGCCGCGAGCGTGCGACGGGCCACGGCGAGCGCCGAGGCCGCCTCGGGGTCCTCGGCCAGGAGCGCGATCCACGCCTGCGCGACCGCGCCGCCGTCCCGTTCGCCGCTCACGCGTCCCTCAGATGGGCGGCCAGCCCCGCGAAGATCTCGAGGCCGGGCCCGGCCGCCGCGCTCGCCTCGCCTCGCTCGCTGGCCTGCTCCCGGCGCGCTCCCCACTCCCCCGGCACCGCACGAGCGAGCTGGCCCAGGTCCTGAGCCCGCTCGGGATGCGGCATCAGCGCGAGCACGAGGCCGCGCGCGTCGCAGACGGCGGCCGCGGCCTCGCCCGAGCCGTTGGGGTTCTCGGGGAACCCCCGCGCCGGCTCCCCGGCCGCCGTGGCGTAGCGCAGCGGCACCTGCCCGCCGGCCAGCAGGGCGCGCAGGCGCGTCGCCCGGCGGCAGGTGAAGCGCCCCTCGGCGTGGGCGACCGGCAGCGGCAGCACGCTTCCGGGCGCCAGCGTTCGCGTGAAGACGCAGGGCGAAGACTCCACGCGCACATGGATCCAGCGCGCGTAGTACCCGCTCCGCCCCGGCATGCGGTTCCGCGCCAGGGCCAGCTCCACCGCCCCCCCGCCGGGCACCAGCCCCGCCTCCACCAGGACCTGGGCGCCGTTGCAGATCCCGAGCACCGGCTTGCCGCGCGCCGCGGCTTCCTCGGCCAGCGTCTCCAGCAGGGGATCCTTGGCGGCCAGCGCCCCCGCCCGCACCCGGTCCTGCCAGGAGAAGCCGCCCGGCAGCACGTAGGCCTGATAGGCGCGCAGCTCGGCGGGGCTCCTCGTCCAGGCGAACAGCTCGGCCGCGAGCCCGACGCGCGTGCAGGCCCGCAGCGTCTCGGCCTCGCAGTTCACGCCCGGGAACTGCACGATCGCCACGCGCCCGCTGCTCATCGCAGCTCCTCGTTCCAGAGGCGCGCGAGCGGCCGGGCCGCCGCGCTCGCCAGCTCCGCCCGCGTCCACTCCACGGTCTCCGCCGGCAGCCGCACGCGCAGCCGCGCCTGCCCGCTCGTCGCGCCGATGGGCCAGGCCAGGAGCGACCGCTCTCGCGCCGCCTGGAAGAGCCGCGGTGCCCGCTCGGCGCTCACGGCGAAGACGATCCCCGGCCGCTCGCTGAAGAGCGCGAGCGGGCCCTCCGTCTCCAGCACGGTCAGGTCCACGTCCGCGCCCAGCCCGCGCTCGGGAGGCGAGGCGAGCATCATCTCCGCCACGGCCACCGCCAGGCCACCCTCGGAGACGTCGTGGGCGGCCCGCACCCAACGACCCTCCGCCGCTGCCACGGCCAGCTCCTGGAGCCGCGCTTCGCGTCTCAGGTCCAGCGAGGGCGGTCGGCCCGGCGCCTCGCGCAGGACCTCGCGCAGGTACGCCGATCCGCCCAGCTCGTCGCGCGGCTCCCCCACCAGCACGAGGAAGTCGCCGACGCGGGCCAGCGCCAGCCCCACGGCGCCGGCCGCCTCGCGCAGCACGCCGGCGCACATCACGACCGGGGCGGGCGGCACGGCGCGCTCACCCGTCTGGTTGTACAGGCTCACGTTGCCGCTCACGAAGGGCAATGGCTCCCCGCGCACCGCCAGCGAGCCGAGCGCCTCCGCGGCCACGGCCAGGCCCTCCAGCGTGACCTCCAGGTCGCCCATCACCTCGGGGTCCTCCGGCCGGCCGAAGTTCAGGCAGTCCGTGAGCGCCCACGGCCGCGCCCCCACGCACGCCACGTTGCGCGCCGCCTCGGCCACCGCGTGCCGCGCGCCCAGCTCCGGATCGGCGGCGCACCACCACGCGTTCCCTCCCACGGCCAGGGCGATGCCCGTGGGCCGCGCGGGATGCGCGCGCAGCACCGCCGCGTCGCCCTCGCCCGGACGCAGCCAGGTCCGTCCCTGCACCTCGCTGTCGTAGTGCCGGTAGAGGTACTCGCGCGAGCCGAGGGCGAAGGAGGAGAGCAGCGTCAGCAGGGCCGCGTGCGCCCGGCACTCCTGGCCGCGGGGCGGCGAGCCCCGCTCGGGGGCGCGCCGCTGCGCGGCCCGCCGCACCCGCCGCGCCGAGGTGATGGCCTCGACCGCGCAGTCCACGATCGCCTCTCCCCGCCACAGCACGCGGTAGCGACCGTCGTCGCGGGCACGCCCCACCACGCTCGCTCCGGCGCCGGGATGCACCTCGCCCAGCGCGAACTCGCGGTTGTAGAGGCCCAGCAGCTCCTCCGCGAAGTCCTCGGGCACGACCCAGCAGTAGCGCTCCTGGGTCTCCGCGCAGAGCAGCGCCTCGGGCGGCAGGGGACGCTCGACCCGATGCAGACGCTCGAGCGTGATCTCGGCGCCGCGTCCGCCCGCGGAGGCCAGCTCGCTCGTGGCACAGCCCAGCCCGCCCGCGCCCAGGTCCTTGAACCCGGCGGGGATCCGGCGCTCGCGCACCCGGCGGAACGCCTCGGCGTTGGCGACGTGCAGCACGCGCTTCAGGAACGGGTCGGGGAGCTGCACGGCGCCTCGCCGGTCGCCGCCGCCCAGCTCGTCCGAGGCGAAGGCGGCGCCGCCCAGGCCGCTCTCGTCCGTGGGCTTGCCGACCAGGACGAAGACCCAGGGGCCCGGGCCCGCGGGCACCCGGCTGCGCAGCAAGCCGTCGCGCGGGGCGAGGCCGACCGCCATGACGTTGACCAGGCAGTTCTCGTCGAAGCGGCCGTCGAAGGCCACGTCGCCGCCCAGATTGGGCACTCCCAGGGCGTTCCCGTACGCGGCGATGCCCTCCACGACGCCGCGCGCGACGTCGCGCACGTGCACGCCGTGCCGGGGATCGCCGAAGCGGAGAGCGTCGAGCACGCCCACGACCTCGGCACCCATGCAGCCCACGTCGCGGACGATGCCGCCGATCCCGGTCGCGGCGCCCTCCACCGGCAGGACCTGGCTGGGGTGGTTGTGGCTCTCGTGCGCCAGGACGAGGACCAGGTCGTCGCAGGGCGCGGGCAGGGCCACGACGCCCGCGTCCTCGCCCGGACCCAGGATCACCTGCGGCGCCCGCGTGGGCAGACGTCCCAGGAGGTGGCGCGTGGACTTGTACGAGCAGTGCTCGCTCCACTGGATCCCGAAGAGCACGGCCTCGGGCCAGGTGGGCGGCCGGCCGAGCAGCTCGGCGAGCAGCGTCACCTCCTCGACCGCGAGGCTCACCCCGCGCGCGGCGAGCCGCTCGGCGATCGTCCGCGGGTCCGCGGTCTCGGCCGCAGTCCACGCGAGCGCCGGGCCCGCCGCCTCGCTCACGGCTCGGGCTCGCCCGCGCGGGCGAACAGCGCGTCCACGCTCTGCAGCTCCCGCTCGAGCGCGAAGCACTCCGCCAGGCGCCCGGCGTCCAGCACCGCGCTCACGCGCGGATCGGCGGCCAGGGCGTCCCGGAACGGCACCCCGCGGTCGAGCGCGGCGAGGGCGTGCTCCTGCACGATCCGGTAGGCCTCGTCCCGCCCCAGGCCCGCCGCCGTCAGGGCGAGGAGCACGCGCTGCGAGTGCACGAGACCGCCGCTCGCCTCCAGATTGCGGCGCATGGCCGCGGCGTCCACGCGCAGGTGCTCGAGCACGTCGGCCAGCTCGGCCACCATGAAGTCCGCGACCAGGAAGGCGTCGGGCAGCACGACCCGCTCGACCGAGGAATGGCTGATGTCGCGCTCGTGCCACAGGGCCTGGTTCTCGAGGGCCGCCTGCGCGTAGCCGCGCAGCAGGCGGGCCAGGCCGCTGACCCGCTCGCAGCGCACCGGGTTCCGCTTGTGCGGCATGGCGGAGGAGCCGCGCTGGCGCGCGCCGAACGGCTCGGCCGCCTCGGCCACCTCACTGCGCTGGAGGTGACGGATCTCGACGGCGACGCGCTCGAGCGTCCCCCCCAGCACGGCGATCGCGGCGAGCAGGGCCGCGTGGCGGTCGCGGCCCACGACCTGGGTGGCCACGGGCTCGGGCACGAGCCCCAGGCGGGCGAGGACCTCGGTCTCGATCGCCGCGTCCAGGTGCGCCAGGGTCCCCACCGCGCCCGAGAGCTTTCCCACCGCCGCGGCCGAGAGCGCGGACGACAGCCGGGCCAGGTCGCGGCCCAGCTCCTCGCTCCAGGTCAGGCACTTGAGACCGAAGGTGATGGGCTCGGCGTGCATGCCGTGGGTCCGGCCCACCATCACCGTGCGGCGGTGCGCCTGGGCCAGCTCCCAGGCGGCGCGCCGCAGCCGCCGCGCCCCCGCCGTCAGGATGGCGCCGGCCTCGCCGATCTGCAGGGCGAGCGCCGTGTCCACCAGGTCCGAGGAGGTCATGCCCACGTGCAGGTGGCGCGCGTCGTCGCCCAGCGTCTCGGCCAGCATGCCGAGGAAGGCGATCACGTCGTGCCCGGTCTCGGCCTCCAGGGCGCGCATCCGCTGGGGATCGAGGCGGGCCCGCGCGCGCATCCGCTCCGTGGCTCCCGCGGGCACCAGGCCGCGCGCCTCGCGCACGGCCGTCGCGGCCAGCTCCACCTCCAGCCAGTGCCCCAGCCGGCGCTCCTCGCTCCAGGCGCGCTGCATCTCGGGGCGGCAGTAGCGGGCGATCATTCGTCGTTCCTGGGCGCCTCGGCGAGCACCAGCGTCACCTCGAGCGTGCGCCCGCCACGCTCCAGCGTGAGCCGCAGCTTGTCTCCCACCGACGCGCCGTAGATGCTGCGCTGCGCGTCGTCCACCGAGTTCACGGGGCGGCCGTTCACCTCGCGCAGGCGGTCGTAGAGCTGCACCCCCGCCTTCTCCGCCGGCCCGCCCGGTGCCACGCCGGTCACCACCAGACCTCCCTCGCCCTGCCAGCCGAGCCGCAGCGCGATCCGGCGCGTGACCGGCTGGAACTGCATGCCCGGCCAGGCGACGCGCACGCGCCCGTAGGTCTGGATCTCGCGCAGGACGCGGCGCGCCAGGTTGATGGGGATGGCGAAGCCGATGCCGGTGGAGCCGCCGCTGGGCGTGAAGATGAAGGTGTTGATGCCCACGACCTCGCCGTCCGCGTTCACCAGCGGCCCGCCGCTGTTGCCCGGATTGATGGCCGCGTCCGTCTGGATCATGTTCTTGTAGACGCCGCTCTCGGTGGCCTGCGCCTTGATGTCGCGCCGCGTCGCGCTGATGACCCCTGCCGTCACCGTCGGCTGCGTGTCGTTGAGCAGGTTCCCGAACGGGTTCCCGATGGCGATCGCCGGCTCGCCCACGATCAGGTCGTCGCTGTCGCCGAGGGGGGCCACCGGCAGGTGCTCGCCGCGGACCTTCACCACGGCCAGGTCGTAGACCGGGGAGCCGCCCAGCACCTTGGCGGCCAGGTGGCGGCCGTCGGCGAGCGTGACGCTGACCGAGTCCGCGTCCCGGACGACGTGCTCGTTCGTGACGATGAGTCCCGAGGGGTCCACGATCACCCCGGAACCCAGGCCCGAGATCTGCTGGCGGATCTCGGGCTGGGGGAAGAACTGGTCGAAGAACGGGTCGCGGAGCATGCCCCCGAAGTAGTCCACCCGCACGAGGCGGGTGGCGCTGACCGCCACCGAGACGACGGCCGGGCTCACCCGCTCGGCCGCGCTCACGACGACCGTGCGGCGCGCGGAGCCCCCGGGCGGGGCGGCGGCGCCCCCGGGCGGCCCGGCCGCTCCCGCCGGGCCGGGCGCGCGCCCCCAATGCGCGAGGAGAACCGCCACCACCGCGGCTCCGAGCAGGACGCCGCCCACGAACCCCGCCAGCGCGGACCCGCTGCGTAGCTTCATTCCGAGTCTCCTGGATAGAACGCCTGTTCGAAGCACAACCCGAGCGCGGGCGCCGTGGCGGAGGCCGCGGCCCGATCCCGCGCCTCGAGCACGGCCCGCATGCGCCCGACCGGATCGGCCACCGCGGCGGCGACGAGGGCCGTGCCCACGATGCTCCGCACCATGCGGTAGAGGAAGCGGTCGGCGACGATGTCGAGCTGCAGCCCGCCCTCCCACGCGCGCCAGCCGGCGTGCAGCACCCGGCAGGTGGGCGGCGAGGGCGAACTGCCCGCCGAGCGGAAGGAGGTGAAGTCGTGCGCGCCTTCGAGCACGCGGGTGGCGGCTTCGAGCGCGTCCGCGGGGGGCCAGCGGCGGGGCCGCCAGGCGACGCGCCACCACAGCGGGTCCTCCCCGCTCAGCAGCCGGTAGGCGTAGCGCCTGCCCACCGCGCAGCGGCGCGCGTCGAAGTCCTCCGCTGCCTCCACGGCCCCCAGCACGCGCACGTCGCGGGGCAGCCGGGGCGCCAGCGCCGGCGCCAGCGCGCTCGCGGGCAGGGTGGTCTCGGCGCGGAACGAGGCGACCTGCCCGCGAGCGTGGACGCCCGCGTCCGTGCGCCCCGCGCCCTGCACGGTGACGGCATCCACGCCGAGCACGGCCGCCAGCGCGCCCTCCAGCACGCCCTGCACGGTCCTCGCCCCGGGCTGGCGCTGCCAGCCGTGGAAGTCCGTGCCGTCGTACGCGACGAGCAGCCGGAAGGAACGCACTCAGCCCCTCAGCACGAGGCTCGCCAGCGCGACCGCGAGCCCCGCCAGCGCCCAGAGCCAACCGGCCCGCGGCGTCGCCTCCGCCTCGTCCTCGAGTCGGAGGGGCCGCAGCCGATAATGCCGCGCCTCGAGGGCCAGGCTCACGCGCTCGGCGCGCTCGAGGGCGTTGACCATCACGGGCACGATCACCGCGCGCCGGCGCACGAGGCGCTCACGCCAGCCGCGCGGCGGCCGACCCGCGCGCAGATCCTGCAGGTGGGCGATGCGCGCCCCTTCGCCCGCCAGGAGAGGCGCGAAGCGCAGGGCCAGGCCCACGACCGCCCGCGCCTCCTGCACGGGAACGCGCAGGCGCGCCAGCGGCGAGGCCAGCCGCGCCACCTCGTCCGCGGCCCGCTCGCCGGGCCACGCCGCCGCCAGGCCGTTGAGGGCGATCGCCGCGCCGGCCAGGCGGAGAGCCAGCAGCACGCCCAGGCGCAGCCCGGCGACGCTCGCGTGCGGCAGGTAGGGCAGCGGCGGCCCGGGGACGAGGAAGACGTTCAGGATCAGCGCCAGGCCCAGCCCGACGGCCAGCAGCCGCAGGGCCGGCGGGGCGGGCCAGCGGGCGCCCGCCGCGCGCCCGGCGAGCGTGGCGATCAGCAGGCACGCGGCGGCCACCGCGACGTGCGCGGCGACCAGCGAGCCGACCAGGGCGCCGAGGAGGAGCGGCGCCGCGCCTGCCTTCGTCGCGCGCATGGCCTACCCTCCCGCCCGCGGCGCCGGCGGACACACGCCGAACAGCCGCTCGGCGATCTGCACGGCGTTGAGCGCCGCGCCCTTGCGGAGGTTGTCCGAGCAGACGAAGAACTCCAGCCCGTGCTCGTCGCCCAGGTCCGCGCGTGCCCGCCCCACGAGCACCTCGTCGCGGCCGGCCGCGGCCAGGGGCGTGGGGAAGCGGCCGCGCCCCGGATCGTCCACGACCTCGAGCCCGGGGAAGTCGGCCCACAGCCGGCGGGCCTCCCCCGGCGGCAGCGGGGGAGCGAAGACCGCGTGCACCGCCGCCGAGTGTCCGACGCGCACCGGCACGCGCACCGCCGTGCAGGTCACCGGCAGGTCCGGGAGGCCCAGGATCTTCCGGGTCTCCCAGGTCACCTTCATCTCCTCGCGGGTGTAGCCGTTCGCCTCGAAGCGGTCGATCTGCGGCACCACGTTGAAGGCGAACGGCGGCAGGCCGCCGGCGCGGCCCGGAGGATCGCGCTCGAGTCCCGCCCGCACGCCCTGCTCCAGGTCCTCGAGGGCCTCGGCCCCCGCGCCGGAGACCGACTGGTAGGTGGAGGCCACCACCCGCAGCAGGCTGGCCGCGCGGGCCAGAGGCGCCAGGGCCATGACGATCGCCACCGTCGAGCAGTTGGGATTGGCCACCAGCGTCGGCCGCGCGGCGAGCAGGTCGCCGTTCACCTCCGGCACGACCAGCGGCACGCCCGCCTCGTAGCGAAAGGCGCTGCTGTTGTCCACCACGACCGCTCCCGCGGCCCGCGCCACGGGCACCCACTCCACGGCGAGAGGATTGGCGACGGCCGAGAGGACGAGATCGAGGCCGCCCAGAGCCGCGGAGGAGACCGGCTCCACCGGCAGCTCCGTCCCCTGGAAGGAGACGCGCCGGTCCTCGCCCCGGCCGCGGGCCAGCGGCCGAACGCGCGCGACCGGGAAGCTCCGCTCCTCGAGAACCGCGAGCATGGCCCGGCCGACCAACCCGGTGGCGCCGAGCAGCCCGAGGCGCAGGCTCATCGCACGACCGAAGCTGGGGTCACGACAACGACACTCCGAAGGCCCGTGAGGCGCGGCCGCGGGAAATCCTGCGCGACGACGTTGCCCGCATCGTAGCCACCGACCTTCGCGGGTGTCAACGCGACCGCAGCCGGACCACGCACAGCGCGACCGCGCCGATCAGGCTCAGGAGTCCCGGCCAGTCGCCCAGGCGCGTGTAGGGAGTCGGGAATCCCCAGGGGATGGGGCGCGGCAGGGCCGTGACCAGCACGCCCGGACGGAAGACGGGCAGGCTCCCCACCACCCGGCCGTTCGCGTCCGCCACCAGGGTCAACCCCGTGTTCGCGCAGCGCGCCAGGGGCACGTGGTTCTCCACCGCGCGGAAGACCGCCATGGCGGCGTGCTGGTAGAGGGCGGCGCTATTGCCGAACCACTCGTCGTTCGTGATGTTCACGAGCCAGCGCGCGCCGGCGCGCACGTCGGCCCGCGCCAGTCCGGGGAAGATCGCCTCGAAGCAGATCAAGCAGCCGAACGGCCCGGCGGCGCTGGGGAAGAGCACGGTGCGCGTCCCCGGCGTCCACTCGGCCTGGCCGAGGTCGAGGTGCGCCAGCCCCGGGAGCACGCGCTCGAACGGCATGCGCTCGCCGAAGGGCACGAGGTGCCGCTTCGCGTAGGTTGGGCCGAGGCCGCCGCCGGGCGCGAACAGGCCGGCGGCGTTGTAGTAATGCTGGCGGCCCGTCGAGTCCCAGGCGTAGTCCGCGAAGCCGGCGAAGACCGGCACTCCCGTGCGCCAGGCGAAGCCGGCCACGGCCAGGGCCTGGTCGAGCTGCTTGCGCAGGTAGCTCCCCGTCGCGGTCTCCGGCCAGATCACCAGCGCGGGAGGCGGCTCGCGCCGGACCGCCGCGGCGGAGAGGTCGAGGAAGGTCGCGAGGATCTGACCCTGATGGCGCCCCGACCACTTGACCTCCCCCGCCACGTTGCCCTGGATCAGCGCCACCTCGGGGCCCCGCGCGCGGGGGGCCACGGCGAGGACGCGCAGACCCCACAGCCAGGGCACGAGCACGAGGAGCGTCGCCCCCAGCGCGGAGCGCAGGCGCGCGCCTCCCCGAAGTCCCCGCCAGAGCAGCACGTTGACGAGCAGCAGCCAGAGCGTGACCAGGCTCACGCTGCCGAGGCTCGCGAGCTGGATGATCGGCAGGTAGGCGTGCTGGGTGTAGCCCGGCTGGAACCAGGGGAACCCCAGCTCGCCCGAGGCCCGCAGCTCCTCGATCGCCAGGTAGATCACGGGGAAGCTCACGGCCAGGGCGATGCGCGCCCCGGCCGGCCGGTCCTCCGGGGCCGGACCTCCGCTGGCCGCGACACGCGAGGGTCGACTCACGAGGCCCGCGAGCCAGCAAGCCGCCGCCGGGAACAGCGCCAGGTAGGCCGCGGCCGCCGCCCAGGCCGGGTACTTGAGCCAGGGCACGGTGATCGCCACATCGGAGAGCAGGGCGATCCAGTAGGTCCCGACCAGGTAGAAGACGAAGCCGAAGAGCCAGCCCAGGCGGAAGAGCGCCAGGCCCGCCGCCCCGGAGCGGACGCGCCGCTCGAGGGCCACGAGCAGGGGCACGAAGGCTCCCCAGGCGAGGAAGCCGGGAGCCTGGGGCAGGAACGCCGCCCCCAGCAGCAGGCCGGAGAGAGCCGCCAGCGCGCGCTCTCCGGGGCGAGCGAGCCGCGGGACGATTCCCAGGACCGGCGCGGTCCCCTCGCGCCGCCGAAGCGTCGAGCTCCGCCCCCGGGCTCCGTCGCGCGGCGGCCTCCCGGATCGCGCGGTCCCCTCGCCGGCCCGGCGCAGCGGGCCCGCACTTCCCGGAGCGGGCCTAAGCGAGCCGGACCTCCTTGCCCTGCTCGGCCGAGCGGTAGACCGCGTCCAGCAGCTCCATGACCGGCAGGATCTCCTCCGCCGCACCCATCGGCCGGGTGCCCTTGCGCAGCGCGTCCGCGAAGTGCTCGAGCTGCGCCTCCATGGACTGCTTGTACTGGTTGCGCGGCGTGTCCACCTGCGGCGTCACGTTAACCAGCGTCCCATGCATGCCCTTGTGCATGCGCAGGGGATTCAGCAGCGCCGCGCCCCCGGAGCCGAACAGGTTCACGTAGGCGAAGTCCTTCTCCATCAGCAGGCCCCAGGTGACCTCGAGGGTGAGAGTCGCGCCCGTGGCGAGCCGGAAGAAGGCGATCGCGTTGTCCTCCACCTCGCCCTTGCGCGTGCGGTGGAGGCTCGCGGTCACGGACTCCACCTTGGGGCCACCCATGATCCACAGGGCCAGGTCCAGCATCTGGAAGCCGAGGTCGAGGACCACGCCGCCGCCCGACTCCCGCTTCTGCCGCCGCCATTCGTCCGAGTCCCACTGCGTGCGCTGGCGCAACCACCCCGCCTTGGTGAAGAAGATCTCGCCCAGCTCGCCCTTCTCCAGGAACTTCCGGAGGAGCTGCGCGTCCGGCCGGAAGCGGTGCTGCACGGAGCACATCAGCAGCCGGTCGTGCTTCTTCGCCGCCTTCACCATGCCGGCGGCCTCTTCCGCGCTGCGCGCCAGGGGGCGCTCGCAGAACACGTGCTTGCCCGCCTCGAGCGCGGATACGGCCATGGGCGCGTGCAGGTAGTTGGGCGTGCAGATGTCCACCACGTCCACGTCGTCGCTCAGCAGCTCCTCGAAGCGGTTGTACGACCTGGGGACCTGGAACTTCTGCGCCACCCGCGCGCCCTTCTCGGGATCGCGATCGCAGAGCGCCGCCAGCTCGAGATCGGCGATCTTCTTGAGCGCCGGGATGTGGCTGACCTGGGCGGCGGCGCCGAGGCCCACCAACCCGACTCGAAGCGTCTTGCGCGCCACCGGTTGCCTCCCCTGTTCGCGGTGCGTGCCCCTCCCGCACCCGCCGCGCGCGCCGGTGAGCGCGAGGCGCGGCCCCGAGTGCCGGAATCCGAAGCCCGCACTCTAGGGAGCGGGTCCCGGACCGTCAAGCGCCAACGAGGCCGACTCTCCCTCCGTGAGCCCGTAGCGGCGCAGCTTCTTCAAGAGCCCCTGGCGCGACAGCCCCAGGACGCGGGCGGCCTGGGACTTGTTGCCTCGCGTGCGGTGCAGCGCCTCCCGCAGCCGGCGCTCCTCCAGCGCGCGCGTCTCGGCGTGCAGCCCGCACGCCGCGGATGGCGCGCTCGCTCCGGGCAGCGCCGGCGTCTCGGGCCAGTGCTCGAGCTCCACGGTCTCGCCCGCGCCGGCCACGTGCACCGCGTAGGCGCAGGCGTTGGCCACCTCGCGCACGTTGCCCGGCCAGGGATACGAGAGCAGATGCGCGGCCAGCGTCTCGCTCACCCGGGGCGGCGAGCGGTCCAGCCGCGCGGCCGCCTGCCCGAGGAAGTGCCGCGCCAGGAGCAGGACGTCGTCCCCCCGCTCGCGCAGCGGCGGCAGGCGCAGCCGCACCGCGTTCAGGCGGAAGAAGAGGTCGGCGCGGAACCCACCGCCCGCCACGGCGTCCTCGAGGCAGCGATGCGTGGCCGAGATCACGCGCACGTCCACGCGGCGCAGCCGCGTGTCCCCCACCCGGCGCGCCTCCCCTTCCTGCAGGACGCGCAGCAGCTTCATCTGCAGGAGCGCGCTCGCGTCCCCGATCTCGTCCAGGAAGAGCGTGCCGCCTCCGGCGGCCTCGAAGAGGCCCACGCGATCGGCGACCGCCCCGGTGAACGCCCCGCGACTGTGTCCGAACAGCTCGCTCTCGATCAGGGTGTCCGGCGTGGCTCCGCAGTTCTGCGCCACGAACTCGCCGCGGGCCCGGAGGGAGAGCGAGTGGATCGCGCGGGCGACCAGTTCCTTGCCCGTCCCCGTCTCCCCCAGGATCAGGACGGGCAGCCCGCTCCGCGCCGCGCGCGGCAGGACCTCCACCACCGTCTTCCAGGCCGCCGACTCACCCAGCATGGCGAGTCTCCCCGCGCCCGCCGGGCCGTCGGTATCCGGCACGTCGCGCTCCCGTCGTTGGCGTTCCATCCTCCCCTCCCTTCCCCTTCCCCCGCGGAGCGCCGCGGGCGGCACTCAAGGCCCCGCTGCCTCCAGCCAGTCCACGCCGCGCTCGCCAGCCTGGATGTCGCCCAGCGGGAACACGCGCTCGCCGGCCGCCTGCAGGCTGGCGCGAAGCGGGGACGCCTCCTCGGCGGCGCACACCACGATCATGCCGATGCCCAGGTTGAGCGCGGCACGCGCCTCGTCTTCGGGAACCTGCCCCGCCTCCCCGAGCCAGCGAAAGAGCGCGGGTCGCTCCCAGGCGTCCGCGCGTACGCGGGCCCGGCAGCCGCCCGGCAGCACGCGCGCCAGGTTGCCGGCGATGCCGCCGCCCGTCACGTGGGCCAGGGCGTGCACTCGACCCGCCTCGAGCGCCGGTCCCAGCGCGGGCCCATACCAGCGATGGGGCGCGAGCAAGGCCTCGCCCAGTGTCTGGCCTCCACCCCCGGGAAGCGGATCGCCCGGGCCCAGGCGCGTGCGCGCGAGCACCGCCCGCACCAGGGAGTAGCCGTTCGTGTGCAGGCCGCTCGAGCCCAGGCCGAGGAGCGCATCACCCGGCCGCACCGCCCGGCCGTCCAGCAGGCGACCCGGCGGGACGACGCCCAGCATGCAGCCGGCCAGGTCCATCACCCCGGGCGCGTACGTGCCCGGCATCTCGGCCGTCTCCCCACCCAGCAGCACCGCCCCCACCTCCCGGCAGGCGCGCGCCATTCCCGTCACGGCCTCGAGCACGAGGTCCGGCTCGAGCCTGGCCTGCGCCACGTAGTCCAGGAAGGCGAGGGGCGCGGCCCCGTGCACGAGCAGATCGTCGGCGCCGTGGTAGACCAGGTCCGCGGCCGCGTCGGCCACCCGTCCCGCGCTCATGGCCAGGAGCAGCTTGCTGCCCACGCCGTCCATGGTCGCGGCAACGAGGCGGGCGCCGGGGCCCGCGTCTCCCGCGAGCGCGGGCAGCGACACCACCCCGGCGAATCCGCCGGGCAGGGGGACCTCCCCGCGCGGCCAGGTCGAGCGCAGGGCCTCGGCGATGCGCCGCTTGAGCGCCTCGGCCCGCGCGATGTCCACTCCGGCGTCGCGGTAGCGCATCAGGCGTGCGCCTGGCGGGGCTTGAGCCGGCGCGGCAGCAGTTCCTCGATGCTCTGGATCTTGATGAGCGGGAACTGGCCGGCGTCGTGCAGGCGCATCAGGCAGTCCACCACCGCGGGGTCGAACTGAGTGCCCGCCCCGCGGCGCAGCTCGTCCAGGGCCGCCGCCACGGTCAGGGCGCGGCGGTACGGGCGATCCGAGGTCATCGCGTCGAAGGCATCGGCGACGTTCAGGATGCGCGCCCCGATCGGCACGTCCGCGGCGCGTAGCCCGAAGGGATAGCCCTGTCCGTCGGGCCGCTCGTGATGCGTGCGCACGATCTCCGCCGAGCGGCGCAGCGCGCGCACCCGCGCCACGATCTCGGCGCCCGCGTCCGGATGGGCGTTCAGCGTGCGGCGCTCCTCGTAGGACAGGGACCCGGGCTTCTGCAGGATGCGCTGGTGCTGGGGGCCGATCTTCCCCAGGTCGTGCATCAGCGCGGCATACTCGATCTCCTCGACCCGCCGCTCGGAGAGCCTCAGCCCGCGGGCCAGGCGCACGGCGTACTCGGCGACGTGGATGGAGTGCTGGCGGGTCCAGGGGTCCACCTCCTCGAGCACCTCGGACAGCGCCCGCACGAAGTCCTTGAGATCCGTGCGGATCTCCATGTAGACGCCGAACGAGTGCCGCGCGACCAGGAAGGGGATCCCCACCAGCACGAGCCCCCAGGGTCCGGCGCTGAAGTAGACGACGGCCACCAGGGTGCCGAGGGCGATGAACGAGAGGTGGTGGAGGATGCCGCGCAGGAAGTTCCGCTGCCAGATGCGCCACGGGCTGGGACCGCTCGTGAGGCCGAGCACCGTCGAGACGAACGCCGAATTGACCAGGAAGTAGACGCCGCCGCAGACGAGCAGGGGCGTGATGTGCCGCGGAAAGGCCAGGTGCCCGACCCTGCCGCCCGCGCCGATGTACGCGTATCCGGCGGCGAACGAGGTGAGGGCGAAGATCGCCATGTTGTGGAGCACGCGCACGAGGGGCTTGCGCAACAGCACTCCCTGCACCAGGGCCGTGCTGAGCACGTCCACCCACGCCGTCCAGACCGGGCCCACGATCACCAGCGCGGCCAGATCGAGCACCGCGCTGCCCGTGGCGTAGCCGCCGCTGGGCAGGGGCACGGGCTGGATCTCGCTCAGCATCAGGAGGGCCAGCACCACGCCCAGGGCGGCGGTGGGCATGCGGCCCGCGTCGGGCGTCGCCCAGAGGAAGAGCGCGACGGCCGTGGCCAGGACCAGGGCGTAGTAGAGCCGGAAAGCCCGGGGATGGATCGCAGCCGGTGCGTCGCTCATCGCTCGCCGATTATCAGGGGCGGGTGGCGCTTGGGGAAGGGAAGAATAGGGAGACCGGCATCCACGTCGAAGACTACTGCTCAAGCTCGCACCGGCGGACCGCTACCAGCCCGCGCGGCCGAAGAACTGCAGGAGCTCGAAGAGCAGGTCCACGAAGCTCACCTCCTTTGGGCAAAGGATTCTGCGGGACTTCATTGAACTTCCCGACAGGTGGCTTCGCTTCGCTTCCCGACGTTCTCGTCGCTTCGCTGTCTCCTAGGTCGATGCCGGTCTCAAGATGTACTCGATCGGCTCCTTCGTCTTCAGGCCGCCGACCACGCGGTTCAATGCCGAGAGGGTGGCCAGGACCACCGCCTGCGGGAGGTCTCGACCCACCGTGCAGCAACCCGCCAGGATCTTCTCCTGCCGGTGCGTGAGGAGCGCGAGCCCCACGATCACGACCTCGTGCCCGCTCATCCGTACGACTTCCACGTCCTCGACGCCCAGAGCGACGTCGCCGTCGAGGAATTCCTGGAGCGCGGCCACGGTCGCGGCCGCCACCAGGCGCTGCGCCCCGTCGCGGGAGCACCAGCCCGAGGCGTTGCCCATGCGCAGAACGCCCTTCCAGCGCAGCTCCACCTGGGCCTGGGCACGAGCGCCGTCCACATAGAGGTTGACACTGCCGAAGCGGATGCGGCTCTGGTCCTCGAGGGCCGGAGCCGGCTCCGCCGGAGCGGGGGCGGGCTGAGAAGCGGGCTCGGGAGTGGCGCGCAGGCGCACGACGCCCACGACCCTGTGGTCGATCCGGCGGTTGAAGCGCGCCCACATGAGGCCCACCACGTCCTTGACGATGAGCTTGGCCGGGCGGCGGCATCTCGAGATCACGTGGATCTCGCGGATCTCCTCGCCGTCCACGAGGATGCGCGCGTCCTCCACGTCGGGAAGCCCGCGGACCCCCTGCTCGGCCTCAGCCGTCCATGACTTGCGCGTCTCTTCCAAGTCCGGCCTCCTCTGGCCGCGACACGGCCTAGAGACGAATCCTAACACAGCGGAGCGGGCTCGAGCCATGGCCGACTCATCCGTTCATGTCTTCCTCGAGCTGGGCGTGGTAACCCAAGGTCGTGTCCGTGGTACGTACCGAGGCGCCCTGCGGACGAACCTGCGGCTCGAGGCCCCCTCGCCGCTCTCGGGAGGCCGGTGGCGGGTGCCCGCCCGCGCCCACCCGAGCCAGCAGTCCCGGAGGAGCGTCGGCCGGCAGGTCGGGTCAGAAGAGGGGCTCCAGATCGAAGTGAACCATGCGGTGGAGGAGCGCCACCCGCCGGGCGATCTCCTCGGGCCCTATCTCGGCCAGGCGCCGCGGGCTGAAGTCCTCGATGGCGATCGAGGCCATCGTCGTGCCGCAGGCCAGGGCCTGGGGCACCACCTCGCCGTCGGTACGCCCGCAGCGCGCCAGCCAGCCCAGGAACCCGCCGGCAAAGGAGTCTCCGGCTCCGGTGGGGTCGCGAATCGCCTCCACCGGGAAGGCGGGAGTGATGAAGCGGTCGTCAGCGGTGCGGAACAGCGCGCCGTGCTCGCCCTTCTTGATGATGACCGCCTTGGCCCCCTGGTCGAGGAGCCGGTCGGCCGCCCGGACCAGGATGCTCTCCCCCGCCAGGGCGCGGGCCTCCTCCTCGTTCAGGAGGGCCACGTCCACGCGCCGCAGGACCTCCAGCACCAGCTCCGGCTTGCGGGCGATCCAGTAGTTCATCGTGTCGCTCAGGGTGAGAGCGGGACGGCGCATCTGCTCTAGGACCTCCAGCTGGAGCTGCGGATCGATGTTCGCGAGGAAGACGTAGGCGCAGTCGCGGTGAGCGTCGTCCAGGCGCGGATGGAACGTGGAGAAGACGTTGAGCTGGGTCTCGAGGGTGTGCGCGTGGGTCAGCTCGGGCCCGTACTCGCCGCGCCAGCGGAAGGTGCGGCCGGACGCGGTCTCCAGCCCCGCGAGCCCGACACCGCGCCCTTCCAGCAGGGCCCGGTGCTCCGCGGGGAAGTCCTCGCCGACCACCGCCACGATGCTCACCGGCGCGAAGTGGCTGGCCGAGAGCGAGAAGTACGCGGCCGATCCCCCCAGCGCCTCCACCACCTCTCCGTAGGGCGTGCGCACGGAGTCCAGGGCGACCGAGCCCACGACCAGGATCCCGGAGCGCCCGCTCACGGCGCCGCCTCGGCCGCGCGCTCCATCCGCTCCGGGGCCGACACGCCCAGCAGGGCGAGCCCGTTCTGCAGCACGACCCGGGTCGCCTCCGCCAGCAGGAGCCGAGCACGCGTCGCGGACTCGTCCTCGCTCACCACGCGGCAGGCATGGTAAAAGCGGTGGAACTCCGCCGCGGTCTCGACCAGGTAGACGGGCACGCGATGCGGCTCGCGCGCGGCCGCCGCCCCCCGGACCAGCTCGGGAAACACCGCCAGCCGCCGGACCAGCGCGACCTCCTCGGGCGCCGCCAGGCGGACGCGGGCCTCGGGCTGCGGGGCGAGCCCGCGCGCGGCCGCGTAGCGCAGGATCGAGGCGATGCGGGCGTGGGCGTACTGCACGTAGTAGGCGGGGTTCTCGTCGTTCTGCTGGCGGGCCACGTCCAGGTCGAAGTCGAGATGCGCGCTCGTCGAGCGCATGAGGAAGAAGAACTTGGCGCAGTCCGCGCCCACGTCCTCGACGAGGTCGCGAAGGGTCACCAGGCGCCCGCGGCGCTTGCTCATCTTCACCTGCTCGCGCCGGCCGTCGGCGCCCGTCTGCCAGAGGTTCACCTGCTGGACGATCAGCACCTCGAGGAAGCCGGGCGCGAGGCCCAGCGCCGCCAGCGCCGCCTTCATGGTGGCCACGTAGGCGTGATGATCGGGGCCCCAGAGGTTGATCGCCACCTGGTAGCCGCGGGCGTGCTTGTCCCGGTGGTAGGCGAGGTCGGGGAGCAGGTAGGTCGGCACGCCGTTGGCGCGCACGATCACGCGATCCTTGTCGTCGCCGAGGTCGCCGGTGCGCAGGTACACGGCCTCCTCGAGCGCCGCCTCCTCGCCCCCGCCGGCGGGGTGGGGGCTGCGGTCCACCCGCGGGCCCCGCGCCCGGTAGGTCATGTCGCGCTCCTCGAGCGCCCGCAGGGTGTCCTCGACGGCCCCGGCGCGATGCAGCTCGGACTCGCGGAACCAGCGCGCGAACTCGGCGCCGTACTCGTCCAGGTCCCGCCGCTGCTCGGCCACCATGCGCTCGAGCGCCTGCTCGCGGAACCAGGCGGCGCCCGCCGCGCCCTCCGCCAGCGCCCGGCGCGCGGCCTCGACGGGCAACGCGGCCGCCACCTCCCGCAGGTACTCGCCTTCGTAACCCTCCGGGGGGAAGGGGCGCGCCGCGCCGCTCCGCTCGGCGAAGCGCGCGGCCAGCGATTCCCCCAGCAGCTCCACCTGCCGGCCCGCGTCGTTCACGTAGAACTCGCCCGCGGCCTCGTGCCCGGTGGCGCGCAGCAGGCGCACCAGGGCCGCGCCCACGGCCGCGGCGCGCGCGCTCACCACGTTGAGCGGCCCGGTGGGGTTGGCGCTCACGTACTCGACGAGCACGCGCACCCCGGCGCCGGCCGCGCTCGTGCCGAAGGCGGCTCCGTCCCGCACGATGCGCCCGGGCAGTCCCGCGAGGAACGGCTCGCCGTAGCGGAAGTTCAGAAAGCCGGGCCCCGCCACCTCCACGCTGGAGAAGAGCGCCGGATCACGCGGGAACGCCGCGGCCAGCGCCTCGGCCAGCGCGCGCGGCGGCCGGCCCAGCTCTCGGCCGATGAGCAGCGCCAGGTTGGTCGTCCAGTCGCCGTGCGCCGTCTCGCGCGGCACGGTCAGCTCGAGCCGGGCCAGGCGCTCCGGCGTGAACAGGCCGACCGTCCGCAGCGCCGCGGCCAGACCTTCAGTCAGCTCGATCCAGACCAAGATCCACGCTCC
The DNA here is from genome assembly GCA_033853925.1 of Candidatus Eiseniibacteriota bacterium. Classification (GTDB taxonomy): domain Bacteria; phylum Eisenbacteria; class RBG-16-71-46; order RBG-16-71-46; family RBG-16-71-46; genus JANXPZ01. The sequence goes on along the minus strand of JAWOLC010000018.1, from coordinate 23,851 downwards.
TCGCGTCGCCCCAGAGCCGGTCCAGCAGGTAGTACTCCCGCGTCTTCTCGTGGAACACGTGAACCACCACCTCCACGTAGTCGAGCAGCACCCAGTGTCGCCCCTCCAGGCCCTCGACGTGCCACGGGCGCACGCCCTCCTCGCGCAGCTTCTCCTCGACGTTCTCGGCCACCGCCTTCACCTGCGTCTCGTTGGCCGCGGAGCAGACCAGGAAGTAGTCGCACACGGCCCCCAGGTCGCGCAGATCGAGGGCCACCAGGTCGCGAGCCTTCTTGGCCAGGGCGGCCCGGGCGGCGCTGCGCAGCAGGGCGGAGGCGGGGGGCCCGGAGGACGGGCGGGGTCGGCGGGTCAACGGGGCTGGGCTCGTCGGCGCGTCGTCTCAGTGGTCTCGCCGCACGGCGTAGTCGACCGCGCGCACGAGGGAGCGGGCCGCGGCGGCGGCCTGTCGGGAGCGATGGGGATCGGGCCCGAGCGCCTGGTCGAGCAGGCGCCGCGACTCCAGGGCGAAGGCCTCCGCGCGGTGGCGCGCGTAGGCGAAGCCCCCGCATTTCTCGATGAGGGCCCGGAGCTGGAGCCACTGCGCCGCGGTCCAGCGCCGGCGCAGCGCCAGCCGCTTGAGCCGGCGGCGATCCGCCTCGCTCGCCTCCCGCAGGGCCGCGATCAGCGGCAGGGTGACCTTGCCCTCGGCGAGGTCGCAGCCCACCGGCTTCCCAGTCACCTCGGGATCGCCGAGGTAGTCGAACAGGTCGTCCACGACCTGGAAGGCCACGCCCAGCCGCTCGCCGAACTCGCGGAAGAGCACGCGGGCCCCCGGCGGGGTCGAGCGTCCCGCCTTGCGGGCCGCGCCGCGCGGTCCCGAGCCGCTCGCGCCGATCTCGGTCGCCGCGCCGACCAGGGAGCCCGTCTTCGCCCGCGCCACCTCCTCGTAGCGCTCCTCGGTGACGTCCAGGTCGTAGGCGTACTGGAACTCGAGAGCCTCGCCGCAGGACATGTCCGTGCCGACGCGGGACAGCACCTCGAGCGTGCCGTCCAGTCGGTGCTGCACGAGGAGCCCCATCGCGTGGGCGAACAGGTAGTCACCCATGATGATGGCCATCTCGTCGGTCCAGAGCCCGTTCACCGTCGGCAACCCCCGTCGCAGGACGCTCCGATCCACCGAGTCGTCGTGGATGAGCGCGGCGGCGTGCACCATCTCGATCGCGGCGGCCGAGGTCACAGCCGCCGCATCCAGCCGGTCGCGCAGGCGGGCCGTGAGCAGGAGCAGGGTAGGGCGGAACTTCTTGCCCCGCGTGGCGAGCACGTGCCCGCCCACCTGGTTCAAGATCGGGATCGAAGTCCGGAACGCGTCGCGCAGCAGGTCCTGTACCTGCTCCAGCTCGCGCCGAACGGGTCTCTGGACCGCGGCAATGGACATGTCGGAGTCTTCCCGGGACGGGGAACGCGACGCCCGTCAGAGGCGCGGCGCAGGATACGGGCCGTTCTTCGCGGGTGTCAAGCGCCGTCGTCCGTCCCGGCGCGCGGGCCGCGGCGCTCGGCCAGCCGCGCGAGCAGCTCCTCGCGCCGGTTCCGCTGCGGCTGCTCGAGCACGTCCTCGAGCAGGGCCTCCAGCGTCTCGCCCACGGCCGGGCCCGGACCGATACCGAGCACGCGCATCACGTCCCGGCCATCCACCGCCAGATCGCGCACGCTGAGCGCGTGCGACTCGGCCAGCACCCGGCCGATGCGCCGCCGCAGCGCCTCGAGCTGGCCGGGAAAGCCGGTGCGCGTTCCATTCCCCAGCGAGTCCGCGATGCGCAGGTCGAAGAGGTCCGCCACCGCCCCCTCCCCCACGCGCCGGACCCAGCGGCGCACGGCGGCGTCGCTCCACTCGCTGCGGTAGTCGAACATGTGCTCGCGCACCAGGTGGACGATGGCCGCGCGCGTCTCGTTGGGAAAGCGCAGCCGCTCGAGCAACCGATCGGCCATCTCCGCCCCCACCACCTGGTGGTTGTAGAAGGTCCCCTCGCCTCTCCGCACCACCCGCGTGTCCGGCTTGCCGAGGTCGTGCAGCAGGGCCGCCCAGCGCACGACCGGCTTGTCCGCCGGGGCGTGATCGCAGGACTCCAGGGAGTGGTAGTAGACGTCGTAGGCGTGCCAGCGGTTCTGCGGCACGCCGTAGCAGCGCGCCAGCTCGGGCAGCCACAGCTCGAGCAGCCCGGCGCCGCGCAGCAGCTCGAGCCCCACGGAGGGCCGCGCCGCGGTCAGGAGCTTCACCAGCTCCTCCCGCACGCGCTCGACCGCGATCCGCTCGGCGCGATCGCGGACGGCGCCCAGGGCGGCGCGCGTCCCCGGCTCCACCGCCAGCTCCAGCGTCGCGGCGAAGCGGGCGGCCCGCAGCGGCCGCAGCGCGTCCTCGCGGAAGCGGACGAGCGGATCCCCCACCGCCCGCAGCCGGCGCCGCTCCAGGTCCGCCACGCCGTCGAAGGGATCCACGAGCACGCCGCTCAGGGGATCGAAGGCCAGGGCGTTCATCGTGAAGTCCCGGCGCGCGAGGTCCGCGCGCAGGTCCCGCGTGAACTCCACCCGATCCGGGTGGCGCGCGTCGGCGTAGCCGCTCTCGCGCCGGAACGTCGTGCACTCGAGGCGCAGCGAGTCCAGCACGATGAGCACGGTGCCGTGCTCCAGGCCGAGCGGCTCGACGCGGGGGAAGAGCCCGCGCACCGCCTCGGGCAGTCGGTCGGTGGCCACGTCCAGCGGCTCCGCGGCGGGGGCGCCGCGCACCACGTCGCGCACCGTGCCTCCCACGAGGTAGGCTTGATGGCCGTGATCGCGCAGGCGGGCGAGCGCCGCCAGCGCCTCCGGCGGCCAGACGTGCGCGCGGAGGCGCTCGGCCGCGCCCGGCTCGAGCGGGGCGCCAGGCTGGGCGCGAAGGGGTTTCTCTCCGTTCGTCATCGACGTGTCACTCTCCCCGATCGCCCGGGGAAGGAGGAGGATGGATGAAGCGCAGCGTGCTCGCCGCCGCCACGATCCTACTCTTCCTGCAGCCCCGCGCGAGCGGCGCCGCCGGCGGCTCGGCCGACTCCGCCGCCTGGGCGGACAGCGCCGCGGCGGCCCCCACCGCCCCGCGCGCCTGGCCGGCGGGGCTCGTCCGCGCGGATCGCCTGCAGCACGCCAGCCTCGCCTTCACCCTGGGGCTCGGCACCGGGATCGTCACGCGGCAGCCGGCCGCGGCCGTCAGCACCGCCTTCGCGCTCGGCCTGGCCAAGGAGATCCGCGACCGTCGCCACGAGGGCTTCGATCCCGTGGACCTCCTGGCCGACGCCGTCGGCGCGGCGCTCGCGGCCCTGGCCACGCGCTCACTCCCGCGTTGAGGCGGCGACCGCGCGGCCGTGAAGGCTCAGTCGGGAATCGTCCGGGCTAGGGCGGGCACTCGACCCCGGGCTTGGGGCTGCAGGGCAGAGCGCCGCCGCCGCCGCCGCTCGTGGCGTGGCGGCTCATGCCGGCGGCGACCACGGCCGCCAGGGAGATCGAGCCCACGAGTCCCGTCCGGAACCAGTCGATGCGGCGCGCCGAGATCGAGGCCACCTGGTCGAGCGGCAGGGTGAGCGTGTCGAACTCGTCCACGGGCCCCTCGACGTCGCGGCGGCGGTAGCCGATGAGCGTGTCGCCCTCGACTTTGGCCTCGTCCAGCTGGTAGCTCAGACCTTCGCGCGTCACGACGCGCACCGGGCGGTCGTGCACGCGAGCCGTGTACTCCGTGGGCGGGATCTCGCGCAGCGCGGTGCAGCCCGTTCCTGCCAGCCAGGCCAGGAGCACGAGCGCGTGCCGCCAACGACTCGACTTCATGGAAGCGCCCTCCACGCGCTGGATGCCCGGCCACGCTCCATCAGCATACCGCAGGAGCAGCGCGGCCGCGGAGCCCGGGCTCAGCGCCAGATCAGGATGCGGCCGCAGGACTCGCAGACCGTGGGGGTGTCGGCGTTGGCCGCGGCCGAGGTCGGAAGGGTGATGTAGCACCCCTGGCACACCCGGGCCCGCACCGCCACCACGGCCCGTCCGTAGCGACGGCGGGCGCGCTCGTACGCGTGCAGCCAGTGCCGCTCGAGCCGCGCGTCCAGCTGAGCCCGGGCACGCTCCAGCACGGCCAGCCCCGGCAGGGCGAAGCCCATGCCCTGGGTGCGCCGCCGGGGCCCCGGCGACCGCGCTTCCACGAGGAGGAGGTCCAGATCGTGGCGTCGGACGAGCGCGCGCCACGCGGTCACGGCAGGACCTCGCGCAGCAGCTCGGCGAGCTCGGCGGGGCGGTCGCTCTCCAGCAGCCTCTGGCGCGCCCGGGCGGCACGCGCCGCGGCCACCGCCCGCGAGACGAAGTCCACGTGGGCGGCGGCGCTGGTCTCGGGCGGCGAGAGCACGAGGAGCACGAGATGCACGGGCTCGGCGACGGCCGTCCCCCACACGATGCCTCGCCGCGAGCGCCCGACCAGGAGCAGCGGCTCGATGATCAGGAAGGAGCGCGCATTCGGCACGGCGACGCCGTGCGTCAGCGACGTGGGTCCCAACCGCTCGCGCATCAGCAGCGCGGCCTGCAGGAGCCGCGGCTCGCGCGCGGCGCCCACGGCCTCGGCCCGGCGCGACAACTCCCCGAGGACGGAGTCCCGCCGACGATTCTTCAGCTCCGAGATGATCTGCGCGGGATGGAGAGCCGGACCGATCGAGATCGACATCGGTCGCACCACCTCCTGCGCGAACGATACCAGAGCCTCGGAGGGGCCGCCAGCCTCAGGCCGCGCGAGTTCCGTCCGCTTCGCCTCGCCGCGCGCGAGGGCGGAGCGGCAGCCAGCGCGCCGCGAGCCAAGAGATCGTCAGGCCGATCGCCGCTCCCACCACCACGTCGCTCAGGAAGTGGCGATTCAGGTACAGGCGCGAGTAGGCCACGACCAGGGCGAGCGCGAACCACAGGAATCCCGCGCGCCGCCAGCGGGCGCTGAGCACGTAGGCGAGCGCGAAGGCGTTGGCCGCGTGGCTCGAGGGGAAGGAGGCGTTCGAGCGCTTGTGCTCGCCGTCGGGGCGCGTCCGGTCCACCGCGCGCTTGAGGACCTCGACCACCAGGTTCGTCCCCGCGAGCGAGACCGCCGCGAGCCGAACGGTGCCCCACCCGAAGCCCAGGGCCAGATCGACGGCGGCGACCACGGCGAGCCCGCCCACGACCAGGGCGGGACGCGCGGCGGTCGAGGCCGTCCGCATCGGCGTCTCGAAGGCGGGGCGGCGCGCCTCCTGGACCGAATGGGCGACCAGCGTGTCGAGCTGCTGTACCGGGCCCAGGAGCGAGAGCGCGAGGAACAGCCTTCTCACGACGGCCCTCCCACCCGCAGCAGCGCGTCCAGCGGCACGTGCCCGTTCAGGTCGCGCCCGGCGCGGACCCGAGCGCGCGCGCCCTCCACGCCCAGCACGCGCACCACCTGCCCCACGTCCAGCTCGAGCCCGGTGCCCTCGAGCGTCACGGCGCGCACCACCACGCCCTGCCGCGAGCGTGCCGCCCACCAGTCCCCCGCCGGCTCCTCCAGCCCGGCCAGCAGGGCCAGCAGAGCGAGCGCGACCGCGAGCCGGCGCCGCGCCCACAACACCCCCGCGGCGATTCCCAGGGCCAGCGCCAGCACGGCCCACTCGCTGCGCCGCACGGGCAGGCGGACCGGGCGCTCGCCGGTCAGCCCGCCACCCTCCCGGACCAGGTCGGAGGCCCAGCGCAGGGCCGGGTCCCGCGCCTCCACGCGCTCGCCGCGCAGCACCCACACCGCCGCGGGCGCCAGCGCGCCACGGGCGGCCTCGGCCCAGGCCAGACGCGCCGCCAGCGCCGGCGCGCGCGCGCCCTCGTTCCACAGCGCCTCCCACGCGGCCTCCGCCCGGTCCCGATCGCCGGCGCGCGCGACCTGATCCGCGGCGCGAAGCCTGAGCGCGTTCGCCGTCGGCCCGATGGCGAGACCGCTGAACGCGAGCGCCACCACGGCGAGCGCGACCAGGGACACGGCCACCGGCCGGGCCGGCCAGCGCGCCGCGCGGGGAGGGAGCGCGGCGGCCAGCTCCTTCACGAGACGCAGGCGCACGGCGTCCGCGTCCGCCTCGCCGCCGCCGTAGCGCTCGGCGGCCACCAGGGCGCGCACCTCGGGCAGCTCCCTTCCCCGCACTCCCAGCCAGGCCACCACCTCTTCGGCCGCGCGCCAGAAGGCCGGGCCCGCGGCGGCGCGCAGGGCGTTCCGCCACACCGCGACCCGCGCCCGCTCGTCCGCGCGCGGATCCACGGGTGCGCGCCGGCGCCAGAGCGCCACCGCCGCGCCCGCGAGGAGCCCCGCCAGGGCCCAGGCCCACGGCGCCAGCCCGCGATGGAAGGGATCGGGGGCGTCTCGCAGGAAGACGGGCGGGAAGGCTTCCTGGTCGCCGGCCGACGAGAAATAGGGCGGCCCCACCTCGACGGACAACGTTGGGGGCCCGGCGCTCAGGTAACGGCCCGCGAGCGGATCGAACCAGGCGAAGAGCGGAGGCGGGATCTCGAGCGTTCCCTGCTGGCGGGCGAGGACGTTCCACTGGAAGCGGCGGCGGCCCGGCGTGAGCGTCCCGGGAAGCGCCAGGCTGTCGTCGGTCGTGCCGCTGAAGACCTCCGCTCCCGGAACGGCGAGGACCGGAGCTTCCATGAGCGGCAGGTTCCCCGCTCCGCGCACGTCGAGCCAGACCGTGACGGGCAGGTCCTGGGCCGTGCGAGCGCGGTCGGCCGACCAGCTCACGGCGAACGAGCCGACGGCGCCCGCGAAGCCGCGCGGCGCTCCCGCGGGCAGCGGGCGCACGCGCACCTGGATGGGCTGGCTGCGCAAGGTGGCCTGGCGTCGCGGCACGCGCCCGCGCAGCCAGCCGGTCGCGTCGGAGCGAAGCGCCAGGTCGGCGCTCGCGGCTCCGATCCGCGCGATCCCCGGCGCCAGCGGATAGAGACGCGAGCGCGTCTCCGTGACGAGCACCCGACGCCCCGCCTCGCTGGCCACGTACGAGGTCGGTCGGCTCGGCGCCTCCGCCCAGAAACCCGTGGTCACGGGCGGCACGTAGTTGGGCTCCTCGGTCAGGTCCTCCGCCAGGATGAGCCGCACGCGCAGGATCACGGGCTGCCCCACCCAGGGCTCGCGCGGCTCCACTTCCGCGACGAGCGAAGCCGCGGGCGCGGCACCCGAGGATCCGGCCGCCGCGGCACGCCCCGACGGCGCCCCCGGCGCCAGCGCGGCGAGCGCACCCGCGCCCGCGCAGACGAGGAGCCAGCGCAGGCGCCTCACCAGTCCTTCCCTCGCTTCTCGGGGGTGACGTGGATCTTCCGCTGCCGTTCCCGCTCGGTGCGCTCGAGATCGGTGAGCGCGTCCAGCAGGCGGTCCGCCTGCGCGCGGGTCATCGCGCCCTGAGGACCCATGGCCGGCGGCTGCAGGGGCGGCGCGCCGGCGGCCGGCGGCAGGTTGGCCTGAGCCGACGGCTGCATGGGTCGCGGGACGGGCGCGCCCCCGCCGGCCGAGGGCTGCGGCCGGGGCCGGGCCTGCTGCGGCTTCTTCTGCTGCTCGCGCTCCTGGCGGCGCCGCAGGAGCACCTCGTAGTTCCAGCGCGCGTCCTCGTCGCGCGGATCGCGGCGGAGCGTCGCGCGCAGCGCCGCGAGCGCCCGCTCCAGCTCGCCGCGCTCGCCGAGGAGCGTGCCGAAGTCGTAGCCCGCGGTGCGTCCCGCGCGGCTGTCGCTCAGCGCCAGCGCGCCCAGCTCGGCCTCGGCCCGCGCCTCGTCTCCGGCCCGCGCCCGCGCCAGTCCCAGATCCAGGCGCACCTCGTCCGGCCCGCCGTGACGCAGGCGTCGGGCGTAGAGGGACTCCGCGGCGACCCAGTCGCCGGCGCGGAAGGCACGATCGCCGCGCGCCCAGTCGCTCTGGGCCCGGGCCGCGCCCGGCCAGCAGAGCAGGGAGAGCACGAGCACCGCCGCCGCGGTGCCGCGCTCGGAGTGCAGCGGCGCGGCCGCTTCCGACTCCGCCTGCCGGCGGCGGTGCGACCGCACCAGCTCCAGGCCGACGAGGACGATCGCCAGCACGGCGAAGAAGCGGAAGCGCGGGATCGGCTGCTCGGCCAGGCGCGTCCCCCGCGAGGAGCGCGCGAGCCCCGCCAGCGACGCCACCAGTCGCGGCAGCTCGCCGCCGGGCTGCGACGCCGAGAAGTAGCCGCCGTGCGTGCGGCGAGCGATCGCCCGCAGCAACGGCTCGTCGAGCCGGCTCAGGACCGGTCCGCCATCGGGCTCGCGCTTCACGTCCACCGCGCGCCCCTGCTCGTCGAGGACGGGAACCTCGGCCCCGGCCGGCGTCCCCACGCCCACCGCGAAGACCCGGATGCCGCTCGCCACCAGCTCCTCGAGCGCGGGCCGGGCGCCCTGCTCGAGATCCTCGCCGTCGGTCCACAGCACGATGGCCTGCTCGTTGCGGCGACCCGGCGGGAGGACGCGCGCGGCCATGCGCAGGCCCTTGCCCAGATCGGTCCCCGGCGCGCTCACCGAGCTGCTGGAGAGCGACTCGAGCGTGAGCCGCGCCGCGCTGCGATCGAGGGTGAGCGGGCAGAGGCGCACCGCGTCGCCTGCGAAGGCCACGACCCCCACGCGGCACCCCGCCAGCCGATCCAGCACGGCCAGCGCCTCGCGCCGCGCCTCGTCGAGCCGCGACGGCGCCACGTCGCGGGCGTCCATGCTGGCGGAGACGTCCATCACCAGGGCGATGTCCGAGCCGGTGGCGGCCCGGCGGACGACCTCGCGTCCCCACTGTGGCCCGGCGGCCCCCACGAGCAGGGCCGCCAGCGCCCCCAGACGCAGGAGCGCCCCGGTGAGGCGCGACCCCGCCTGTACCTGGGCACGCAGCACCGAGTCGGCACGCTCGCCGATCAGGCGTGTCAGCCCCCGGCGGGAGCGCCGCACGGCGAGCAGCTCGAGGAGCAGGAGCAGCGGCAGTCCGGCCAGGCCCCAGAGCCAGCGAGGATCGGCGAAGGTCACGCGCACCTCCTCAGGGCAGGCGGAAGGCCACGGTGGTCGTGAGCAACCCGAAGCCCGCCAGCGCGAGCGCGGCCGCGCCCAGCAGGAGCGGCCCGAGGTCGCGGTACTCGTGGTATTCGATGGAGCGCACGGGCACGCGCTCCAGGCGGTCGATGTCGGCGTAGATGCTGGCGAGGGCCGCCGCGTCGGTGGCGCGATAGAAGCGTCCACCCGTGCGCTGGGCGATCTCGGCCAGCGTCACCGGATCGACGTCCATCTGCATCATGACCGTCCGCGTGCCCGACCCGGTCGTGGGATCGGGCACGGGGACCGGCACCAGGCCGCCGCGCCCCACCAGGATCGTGTAGACCTTCACCCCCAGCGCCCGGGCCAGATCGGCGCCCGTGAGCGGATCGATCTGCCCGCGATTGTTCGCCCCGTCCGTGAGGAGCACGATCACCTTGCTCGGGGTGCGGCTCTCGCGCAGCCGAGCCACCGCCGTGGCCAATCCCATGCCGATGGCGGTGCCGTCCTCGGCCAGCCCGAAGTCCAGCCCGTCGAGCAGCTCCTCGAGCGCCTCGTGGTCCAGGGTGAGCGGGCACTGGGTGAACGCCGTGGCGGCGAAGCCCACGAGGCCGATGCGATCGTGCGGCCGATGACGAATGAACTCGCGCGCCGTCTCCTTGGCGACGCTGAGCCGGTTGCGGGGCAGGAAGTCCTGCGCCGACATGCTGGGCGAGATGTCGATCACCAGCACGATGTCGACGCCCCGGCTCTCCGTCTCGCTCAGCCGCATCCCCTGCTGCGGGCGGGCCAGCGCTGCCACCGCCAGCGCCAGGGCGATCCAGGGGAGCCCCGCCACCGCCCGCACGAGCAGCGTGCGCCAGCGCCCCGCGGCCGGGGCACGGCCCCAGAGCACGGCCGCGGCGCGGCTCGGCCGCCGCCGCGAGAGATAGGCGAGGAGCGGAACGAGACCCAGCAGCAGGAGCAGCCAGGCCGACTCCCAGCGCATCAGGCGGCCTCCCTGCCGGCCGCGGGAGCCCGGCGCCGCGCCAGGTCCTCGACCGCATCCTCGGCGCGCCGGGCTTCCTCGGGCGTCGTGGCGGCGCGGGCGAACTTCACCCGATCCCAGGCGGCCAGGAGCGAGGCCAGCCGCTCCAGGTCGGCGGGCGCGAGCCGTGCCGCCTCGAGGTGGCGCAGCAGCTCGGGCGTGGAATCGCCCGGCCGCGGCGTGCCCTCGGTGGCTTCCAGGAGCCGCCGCAGGATCCGCGTGAGGTGGAAGGCGTGCTCGGCGAAGCGCCCGTGCTCGGGCAGATGGAGCCCGCGCAGCGCCTGCAGGGCTTCGAGGGCCTCGAGCGCCGGGTCCTTCGCCTCCACGACGTGCGCGGGCACGGGCCCGCCGCGCCGCCGGCGCAGCCGCCGGAGGACGAGGAGCCCCGCGGCGAGAGCCAGGAGCCCCGCGGCCACGAGCCGCCAGGGCACGCGCTCCCACCAGGGCGCCGTGAACGGCCCGCGCAGGGGCCGGAGCGAGGCCGCGGTGTCCCCCGCCGGGATCACCGGGGCCACGAACACCTGTGCCGTCGGCAGCGTGAACTCCGTCACGGCCCCGCCGCGGCTCAGCTCGAGGCGCAGGCCGGGCACGCTCACGACGCCGGTGCGGAAGACCCGCAGGGGCATCTCCACGACGAAGCTGTCGCCGGGCCCGGAGGTCGGATACCAGCCGCCCGCCCCCGGCCGGCGCGGCTCGCCGCCCGGTCCGCGAGCCCGGATCCGCGCCGCGCCCCAGTCGAGATCGCCGCCGCTGTCCGGAGGGAAGACACGAAGGGCGCCCGGACCCCCGCCGGTGACGATGCCGGAGTAGACGAGCGGCTCGCCCAGCCTCGTCGTGGACGGGCTCACGGCCACGCGCAGGGCCAGCCGCCGCGGCCCCGCCGCGGCGGCCCGCTCCTCCTGCGCCGGGGCCAGGCCCGCCGAGCCGAGCGTCGCGAGCAGGACGAGCGCGACGATCGCCCTGCTCACGCTCTCCTCCCGCGGCGGCGACTGGAGAAATACCGCATCAAGGCCGGCAGCCACGAGCGTCCCGTCTGCAGGACGAGCGCCGGACAGCGAGCCTGAGCCAGCGCGCTCGTCGCGGCGCGCAGGCGCTCCGCGGCCTCGCGCTGGTAGCGCACCCGCGTGCGCCGGTCGCCCGTGTCGAGGAGGCGCCGGTGCCCGGTCTCCAGGTCTTCCAGCTCCACCCAGCCCACCGCCGGCAGGCTCTCGTCCCGCGCGTCGCGCAGCAGGAGCGCGGTCACGTCGTGCCGCCGCGCCAGGACGCGCCAGTCCCGCGCGTCGAGCGCGTCCTCGAAGTCGGAGATCCAGAAGACGACGCTGTGTCGGCGGGCCGTGCGCAGCAGGAACCTCGTCGCCTCGCGCGCGCCACCCGGTCCCGGCCGCGCCTCCGCGCTCAGGACGTCGCGCAGCAGGCGCAGCACGTGCGACCGCCCCCGCCCCGGCGGCACGAAGTGCTCGACGCGCCGGCCCACGAGCACCAGCCCGACCCGGTCGTTGTGGCGCTGCGCGGCGAAGCTCAGCACCGCGCACAGCTCCGCCGCCAGCTCGCGCTTCTCGACGCCGGTCGTGCCGAAGCGCATCGAGCGGGACACGTCCACCACCAGGACGACGGTCAGCTCCCGCTCCTCGACGAAGCGCTTGACGAAGGGGGCGCCGAAGCGGGCGGTGACGTTCCAGTCGATGTCGCGCACCTCGTCCCCGGGGACGTAGTGGCGCACCTCCTCGAACTCGATGCCCCGCCCCTTGAAGACGCTCTCGGCGTTACCGGCGAACAGGTCCGCGACGAGATGGCGGCTGCGGATCTCGAGCCGCCGGACCTTGCGCAGCAGCTCGGCGGTGTCCATGGCTCAGGGGACGCGCACCTGCTCCAGGATGCGGCGCGCCACCTCCTCCCCGTCGATGCCTTCCGCCTCCGCCTCGTACGAGACGTGGATGCGATGGCGAAGCACGTCGGGCGCGATGGCCTTCACGTCCTCGGGCAGCACGTACGGACGCGCCGCGAGCAGGGCCAGAGCCTGCGCCCCGCGCACCAGGTACAGCGTCGCCCGCGGCGAGGCGCCGAAGGCGATCAGGCTCTCGAGCGGCAGGCCGAACTCGGCCGGGCGGCGCGTGGCCGTCACGAGATCCAGGACGTACTCCTGGATCTTGTCGTCCACGTACACGCCGGCCAGGGACTGGCGGGCCTCCAGCACGTCGGCGCGCGAGGCCCGCGGCTCGAGGGTCGGCAGCTCGGCGAGCCCCACCCGCCGCAGGATCTCCTTCTCCTCGCTCCGCTCCGGATAGCCGATGCGCACCTTGAGCATGAAGCGATCGCTCTGCGCCTCCGGCAGCGGGTACGTCCCCTCCTGCTCGATGGGGTTCTGCGTGGCCATGACCAGGAAGGGCTCCTCCAGGCGATGGCTCTCCTCGCCCAGCGTCACCTGCTTCTCCTGCATGGCCTCGAGCAGCGCCGACTGCACCTTGGCCGGGGCGCGGTTGATCTCGTCCGCCAGGACGAGGTTCGCGAACAAGGGCCCGCGCTTCGCCGTGAACGAGCCGTCGCGCGGGTTGTAGATGAGCGTGCCGGTGAGGTCCGCCGGCAGGAGGTCGGGAGTGAACTGGATGCGATGGAAGCGGAGCGCCAGCGCGTCCGCCAGGCTCTTCACGGCCAGCGTCTTGGCCAGGCCGGGCACGCCCTCGAGGAGCACGTGGCCGCCCGTGAGCAGCCCCACGAGCAGGCGGTCCAGCACCGGACGCTGCCCCACGACCGCCCGCCCCACCTCCTCCCGCACCCGGTCCAGGACCGCGCCGGTACGCTCGACGCGACGAGCCGTCTCCTTCATGTCCACCGCCATGCTGGCTCCTCTCCCTGAGGACCCGCGTGCGGCGCCACCGAGCGCCCGGGCCGCTCGCGCCTGGCGCCTGCGCGCGGCGGACCCGGATGGCCCGCGCGGCGCGCGAGTCCGCCGCAGTATATCGGAGCCGGGAACGAGTTCAATCCGAGCCCGAGCCGCCGGGCCGCGCCCGCGCGCCGGCGAGCCCCGAAGCTCCGGGGCTAGGCGGCGAGGTGCTCGCCGACTTCGACCGGCTCGAGGCCCTCGAGCCAGTTCGCGAGCAGCACGTGCGCCGGCACCACGGCGAAGGGAGGCGTGGGCGACTCGATGCGCGCGAGGCGGGTGAGCGCCCGATCCACCTCGAGCGAGAGCGGGCTCAGGTGACCGCCCGCCGCGCAGGCCCGGGCCATGAGCTGGTGCACGCGCACCCGCGCGAGGCGCTCGGGCTCGAGGCGATCGCGATAGTGGCCGCTCGCGCCCTCGAAGAGGCGAATCGCCACCTCGTAGCGCTGCGCCGCCATGGCGTGCAGACCCGCGCGGTGCAGGCACTCGCCCGCGAACAGGCGAGGGCTGCGGCTGGCCAGGGTCCAGAAGCAGGAGGACCCGAAGAGAATGGCGAAGGAGCCGAGCCGGCGGTGCACGCCGGCGTGGACTGCACGAACGGTGCCAGGACCTCGAGCGCCCCGTGGCGCTCAACTCGTTGCGGGAGAACGCCTCGCGGCCCTTGCATGATGCAGTTTCGAGGCCCGGGAGTGGCTCCATGCAGCATGACGCACGACCGGCCTCAGACTGCACGGCTCCGGGGCGGGTGACGACCACCGCGCGCGGCCGCGGCGGCCCGCTCCGCTCCCGATCCCTAGCCCGTGATGCCCGCGCGCCGCACGGGTTCCCAGCTGAACAGGGGGAAGCCGGCGCACAGCTCGAGCACCTGCTTCTCCACCGTCTCGGCCAGCGCGAGGTCCGCAGGCTTCTCCAGGACGAGAGCGATCCACTCGGCGATGAGCTGCATCTCGTCCACGCCGAAGCCGCGGGTCGTGAGGGCGGGCGTCCCGATGCGGATGCCGCTCGTCACCCAGGGCTTCTGCGGATCGTTGGGCACGGCGTTCTTGTTGACCGTGATCCGCGCCCGGTGCAGCGCTTCCTCGGCGACCTTGCCGGTGAGCCCTCTCTTCCTCAGGTCCACGAGCAGGAGATGGTTGTCGGTGCCCCCCGACACCAGCTCGAATCCCCGCTGCATCAGCCCGTCGGCCAGCACCCGGGCGTTCTCCACGATGCGGCGCTGGTAGTCGCGGAACGCGGGCGTCAGCGCCTCGCCGAAGCACACCGCCTTCGCGGCGATCACGTGCATGAGGGGCCCGCCCTGCAGGCCGGGGAACACGCTCTTGTCCAGCTTCTCCGCCAGCTCCGTCTTGCAGAGCACGAACCCCCCGCGCGGGCCGCGCAGGGTCTTGTGCGTGGTGCTGGTCACCAGGTCGGCGTGCGGCACCGGACTGGGGTGCAGCCCCACCGCCACCAGGCCGGCGATGTGCGCCATGTCCACGACGAGCGTGGCTCCCACCTCGCGGGCGATCGCGGCGAAGCGGGGGAAGTCGATGATCCGCGGGTAGGCGCTGGCGCCCGCGACGATGAGGCGCGGCCGGTGCTCCTTCGCCAGGGCTTCCAGGGCCTCGTAGTCGATGCGCCCGTCCTCGAGCCGGACCCCGTACTGCACGGACGTCCACAGCTGGCCCGTGTAGGAGACGGGATGACCGTGCGTCAGATGGCCGCCGTGGGCCAGGCTCATGCCCAGCAGCGTGTCTCCGGGCTTGGAGACCGCCAGGTAGGCCGCCTCGTTCGCCGAGGCGCCGGAATGGGCCTGGACGTTCGCGTGCTCGGCGGCGAAGAGCTGCTTGACCCGGTCGCGGGCCAGATCCTCGGCCACGTCCACGAACTCGCAGCCGCCGTAGTAGCGCTTGTGCGGCAGGCCTTCGGCGTACTTGTTGGTCATCACCGAGCCCATCGCCTCGAGCACGGGGTCGCTGACGAAGTTCTCCGAGGCGATCAGCTCGAGAGTGGTGAGCTGCCGGCGGCGCTCGTCCTGGATGGCGCCGTAGAGAACGGGGTCCTGCTCGCGGAAGGAAGGCATCGTGCTCACCGTTTCTTCCAATGGAGGTCTTCGTACGCCCGGAGCTTCTCGAGGCGCGGCACGTGACGCCCGTCCTCGAAAGGAGTCTCGAGCCAGATGCGCAGCCAGCGCACGGCGTCGTCCTCGGCGTTGGTCCGGGCTCCCAGCGCGAGGACGTTCGAATCGTTGTGGGCGCGCGTGAGGCGCGCGGTCTCGTCGCTGGTCACGACCGCCGCCCGCACGCCCGCCACCTTGTTCGCGGCGATCGCCTCGCCGATCCCGCTCCCGCCCAGCACCACGCCGCGATCCACCTCTCCCCGCGCCACCCGCTCGGCCACGGGGAAGCAGAAGTCGGGGTAGTCCACGGGCGGGCTGGCGGCATGGGTGCCCACGTCCTGCACCTCGTGGCCCAGTGCCGCCAGCTCCCGCTTGAGCCGCTCCTTCAGCCCGAAGCCCGCGTGATCGGTGCCGATGGCGATCTTCATCCGGACCCGCCGGGACGGGGGATCAGGACACCACGCCCGAGCCCTGCGGGACGAGCGAGAGCCAGCCGTGCTTGTCCGGCACCTCGCCCCGGACCACGGCGAAGAACGCCTTCTGCAGCGCTCGGGTCACCGGGCCCACCGTGCCGCTGCCGACCGCGATCTTGTCCACCGAGGTGATGGGCGAGACCTCCACGGCGGTTCCGGAGTAGAAGACCTCCTCGGCGCCGTACAGCATCTCGCGCGGCATCGACTGCTCGCGCACCGTGTAGCCCATCTCGCGCGCCAGCGCGATCACGCTGTCGCGGGTGATCCCGGCCAGGATGCTGTTCGAGAGCAGCGGCGTGACGATCTCGCCCTTGACCACGGCGAAGACGTTCTGCCCGCTCCCCTCGCTGACGAAGCCGTGGGTGTCGAGAGCGATGGCCTCGTCGTAGCCCTCGGTGATCGCCTCCATCTTGAGGAGCTGCGAGTTCATGTAGTTCGCGGAGGCCTTCACCATGGCCGGCAGCGTGTTCGGCGCCATGCGCTGCCAGGTCCCGATCTTGACCGAGCTGCCCTTCTCCAGGGCGTCCTTCCCCAGGTACTGCCCCCAGACGAACGCCGCGATCGCCACGTCCACCGGGTTGCCGAAGGGGTTCACGCCCATGTGCTCGAAGCCCCGGTAGATCAGGGGGCGGATGTAGCAGTCCTTGAGATCGTTCACCGCCACCGTCTGGAGGCAGGCGTCGCGGATCTGGTTCCGCGTGAAGCCCATCTCCTTCTCCATCCGGTAGACGCGAGCCGAGAACATGAGCCGGTCGACGTGCTCCTCGAGGCGGAAGATCGCGGGCCCCTTCGGGGTCCCGTAGGCCCGAATGCCCTCGAAGACGCTGGAGCCGTAATGCATGGCGTGGGTGAGGACGTGGATCTTGGCCTCGTCCCAGGGCACCCACTTCCCGTTCATCCAGATCACTTTCGCTTTGGTCATCGGCATGACTCACCTCGTGGGATGGACGGCAGCTCAGGCCGACCGGGCCCGCAGCGCTTCACGGACGTGCGGCACGATGCGCCGCACGTGACGCCGGATACGACTCAGACACTCCTCGTAGGCTTCCATCGATCCGCCGAAGGGATCCGACACCGGCAGCTCCGGCTCGCCCGGCTCGGGCCATTCGGACAGGAGATGCACGCGGCCGGCTTCGGCCCCCAGGGCCTCGACCGCCCGCGCGTGCTCGCGCTCCATCACCAGGATCAGGTCGGCCGAGCGCAGCAGCTCGGGCGTCGCCCGCCGCGAGCGGTGAGCCGAGAGGTCCAGCCCGGCCTTGGCGGCCACCTCCCGCGCTCCGGCGCTCGCCGGCTGACCCTCCCACGCGGCCGTGCCCGCCGAGGCCACCTCCACCCGCTCCGCGTCCGCCCCCAGCTCGCGCCCGCAGGCGGCCACCGCAAGAGGACTCCGGCAGGTGTTGCCCGTACAGACGAAGAGGAGACGGAAGGGTGGCTCGCGGGACCCCATCGCCGAGCAGAATAGGCGTCGTGCAGCGAAGGGTCAAACCTCGCGCTCGCCCACGCCGCGCCCGCGCGTGCCCGCCGACGGTCGCGCTCCGCTCCGGCGATCGCGCCGCGGACGCCACCGCAGCGCCGGCCGGCGGCTGAGCCCGCCGCGCCGCCATCCGCGCGGTGCGGCGCCGCGCGCTAGCTGCTCGCGACGGGCCTCGTGTCGTCGTCGTAGATGCCGAGGTCGGCGGTCACGTCGATCGCCCCGCGGCGCAGCAGGCGCGGCCGTTCGCCGCTCACGTCCACCAGCGTGGAGGGCGGGCGCGCCCGTCTCGGTCCGCCGTCCAGCAGCACGTCGAGCTGGTTGCCGAACACGGTCATGACGTCCTGCGCGCTCTCCGCGGGCGGATGGCCGGAGAGATTCGCGCTCGAGGAGACGACCGGGCCGCCGATACGCTCGAGGATGCGCTGGCAGAGCGTGTCGCGCGGACAGCGCAGGGCGATCGTGCCCCCGCGCCCCAGCACGCGCACGGGGACCAGCGGCGAGGCCCGGAAGATGAGCGAGAGTGGTCCCGGCCAGTACCGGTCGATGAGCTTCTCGGCCAGCACGCTCACCTCCGCGGCCAGTCCCCAGGCCTGCAGCGACTCGGGGATGAGCGAGATGAACGCGTGCGTGCGGTCTCGCCGCTTGAGCCGGCCCAGGAACTCCACGGCTTGCGCGTCGAAGAGCGAGCAGGCCAGTCCGTAGATCGTGTCGGTGGGGAACGCCACCACGCCGCCGCGCAGCACCTCCTCCGCCACCCGGATGAGCG
Organism: Candidatus Eiseniibacteriota bacterium; assembly: GCA_033853925.1. Lineage (GTDB taxonomy): Bacteria > Eisenbacteria > RBG-16-71-46 > RBG-16-71-46 > RBG-16-71-46 > JANXPZ01. Next base: position 6,117 of record JAWOLC010000018.1, on the reverse strand, counting down.
CGATCTCGTCCGGGTTCTCGGGATCCACCCGATAGATGTCCATCAGCCGGCTCTCCGGACCGGGCGCCGTCTGCCGGCGCCCGTGCCCCCGCGGGCCGACTTCCGCGGCGCCAACCCCGCGCCGCGGCGAGCCAGTGTCTGGGCGTGCTCCTCCAGCCTGCCCGCCAGGATCCGGTCCTCGATTCCCAGGATGCGCAGGGCGAGATGCGCCGCGTTCTTCACGCCCCAGGCGCCGACTCCGAGCGTGCCCACCGGCACGCCGGGCGGCATCTGCACGGTCGCGAGCAGGGCATCGAAGCCGCCCAGCGGAGACGTGGCGAGCGGCACTCCCAGCACGGGCAAGCGCGTGTGCGCCGCGATCGCCCCCGCCAGGTGCGCCGCGCCGCCCGCCCCGGCAATGATCACGCGCAGGCCGCGGGCGCGGGCCTCGCGCGCCCACCGGGCCGTGGCCTCGGGGCTGCGGTGGGCCGAGCGCACGACGACCTCGCAGGCGACGCCGAACTCGGCCAGCACGCGCGCCGCCTCTTCCATCACCGGGCGATCCGACTCGCTGCCCATCACCACGCCCACGCGCGGCGCCCGAGCGCCGCGCTCCGCTGCCGTCATCGAAGTGCCCTCCCCGATCTCATCACCGCTCTCCTGGACCGCGTCCCGCGCCGCCCTCGCGCACGGGGGCCGCCGCCTCGGCGATGTCGCGGCGCGTGCGCCAGCCGCTGCCGCCCAGCTCCGCCACCGCCGCGTACGCACGCGCGCGGGCCTGGCTCCGCGATTCGCCGCGCGCCACCACGTATGCGGCCCGGCCGCCCGTGACCTCCCAGTCCTCCCCGGCGGCGCGCGTGCCGGCATGGAAGACCTCCACGCCTTCTCGCCCGCGCAGCCGGTCGAGACCGCGAATGCGGCCGCCACCCCGAACCGCATCGGGATAACCCTCGTCCACCAGGGCCACGGCCACCACGCTGCCCCGGGCCCGCCGCACCGCCCCGGGCGCCGGCTCGCCGCGCGCCGCCGCGGCCAGCAATTCGGCGAACGCGCCTTCCACGAGGGGCAGCACCGCCTGCGTCTCGGGATCCCCGAAGCGCACGTTGAACTCGAGCACCCGGGGACCCCGGGCCGCGAGCATCAACCCGCAGTAGAGCGTCCCCAGGAACGGCGTGCCGCGGCGCCGCAGGCACTCGAGCACGGGCCCCACGATCCGGCGCCCGATCTCCTCCTCGAGCGCGCCGTCCACGTCCTCGCTCGGCGCGTAGGCCCCCATGCCCCCCGTGTTGACTCCTCGATCCCCGTCGAGCGCGCGCTTGTAGTCGCGCGCCGGCGGGAGCAGCACGTATTCCCGCCCGTCGCACACCGCCATGATCGAGACTTCGTCGCCCTCGAGGAACTCCTCGAGGAGGACGCGCCGCCCGCTCGCGCCGAAGCGCTCCCGCTCCAGGCAGTCCCTGAGGAATTCCTCGGCCTCGCCGCGAACCGAGGTGACGCGCACGCCCTTGCCCCCCGCGAGGCCGTCCGCCTTCACCACCCAGGGAGGGCCCCAGCGCGAGAGTCCCCCGCGAGCCTCGGCGAAGCTCGTGAAGGCCTCGCTGGCCGCGGTGGGAGCGCCGCTCTCGCGCAGCACGTCCTTCGCGAAGCTCTTGCTGGACTCCAGCCGGGCCGCGGCGCTGCCGGGACCGTAGACCGCGAAGCCCGCCGCGCGCAGCACGTCCGCGACTCCCTCCGCCAGTGGGGCCTCGGGGCCCACGACCACCAGATCCACCCCCTCGCGGCGGCAGACCGCGGCGAGGGCCAGCGCGTCGTGCTCGCCCGCGGCGACACAGCGCGCCACGTCCCCCATCCCCTCCTTGCCCGGGGCCACGAGAACCTCGGGCGCCTGCGGATCGCGGGCCAGGCGCCAGGCCAGCGCGTGCTCGCGCCCGCCCGCGCCGACGACGAGGATGCGACTCACGGACACGAGCGGACTCTAGCCAGCGCGACCGAACGCGGTCAAGAGCCGCGATCCACGGACGCCCGGGCCGCGCCTTCGGCGACCCGGCCCGCGCTCGCCCAGGCGCAGCCGTGGAGCGGCCCGGGCTCGACCCAGCAGAGCTGGAAGTCCACCGGCGCGTGCGCGCGCGCCTCCTCCGCCTCCTGCCAGCGCAGGCGCGAGCCCTCCGGCCCGGGCGCCAGCGCCCGGAGCGCGGCCCGGCTGCGCCGGGAGGCGAGCCCGGGAAAGACGAGCCCGGCGCCACCCACCCAGCCGAGGCACGGGTCGCGTCTCACCTCTCCCACGGTCACCAGCACCTCCGCCTCCAGCAGCACGTCGTCCAGCTCGATCGGCACGCCGTGGGAGGTCGAGCCGGGCCGGAAGTGGTGCGAGCCGTCGGCGTCGTGCACCACGAGGGTGGCCCCCGGGACCACGGGGCCCAGGAGGGCCTGGACCTCGGCTCGGGAGGGCCGCACCTCCGACTCCGAGGCGGCGACCAGCAGTGGGCGCCGCAGCCCGGGCGCGCCGAGGACCCGGAGGAGCGGGGGAAGCACGGCGGCCGCGGCTTCCAGCGCCGCGCCGTCCACGAGGATCAGGACCAGGGCCCCCGGCACGTCGACCGGCGTCGACGAATCGTCGGCGCCTCGCGCCGGGGGCGCGGCGAGGGCTCGCTCCACGGCGGAGAGCAGGCGAGGCGCATCCATCGCCGGCGTCCTCGCGGCTCAGGGGGCGGCGCCGCCGGATCGCGCCGGCTTCGCCAGCTCCGCCTCGAGAAGGCGCCTCGCCACGTCCGCCGCCGCCGTTCCCCCGCTCCTCTTCATCACCTGGCCGACGAGGAAGCCGAGCACCTTGGTCTTGCCGGCCCGGTACTCGGCGGCCGGACCGGGATGCTCGGCGAGCACCTCGAGCACGAGCGGCCGCAGCTCCTCCGGGGCGCGGAGCACCATGACCCCGCGCGCCGCGAACACGGCCGCCGGGTCGGCGCCGGTTCGCAGCGCCTCCTCGAGCACGGCCCGCCCGGACATCGCGGTCGCCTCGCCGGAAGCCACGCGCGCCACGACCCGGGCGAGCCACTCCGCCGGCATGCGTGCGCGCCACGCCTCCACGGACAGCGCCTCCTCCTTCAGGCGCCTGAGCACCTCGGTCATGATCCAGTTGCTGGCGGCCTTCGGCGGGGCGCCCGCGCCCACCACGCCTTCGAAGTAGTCGGCCAGCTCGCGCTGCTCGCAGAGCACGTTCGCGTCGTACGCGGGCAGGCCGTAGGCGGCCTCCAGGCGCGCGGCGCGGGCCCACGGCAGCTCGGGTAGCGCCGCGCGCACCTCCTCGAGCCATCTCGGCTCCACGCGCAGCGCGGGGAGATCCGGGTCCGGGAAGTAGCGGTAGTCGTGGGCCTGCTCCTTCGTGCGCATGACCTGCAACCGGTCCTGCTCCGCGTCGTAGAGGAGCGTCGCCTGCTCCACCTCCCCGCCCGCCGCGAGCGCGCGGCGCTGGCGCTCGATCTCGGCGCCGAGCCCGCGCTCCACGCCGCGGATCGAATTCAGGTTCTTGAGCTCCGTCTTGACCCCGAGAGCCTCGCTCCCCACCCGGCGCAGGCTCACGTTGGCGTCGCAGCGCAGATGGCCCTTCTCCATGTCGCCGTCCGAGATCTCCAGCCAGCGTACGAGACGGCGCAGCACCGTGAGGAAGGCCGCGCACTCGGCGGGCTCGCGGAAAACGGGCCGCGTCACCAGCTCGAGAAGGGGCACGCCGGCGCGATTGAAGTCCAGGCGCGACACGGGGCGGTCGCCCACCCGCTCCGGATGGAAGGACTTGCCGGCGTCCTCCTCGAGATGGATGCGGATCAGCTCGAAGCGGCGGGTCCCCCCGGGTAGGGCGACCGGCAGCTCGCCGCCCTCGGCGAGCGGCCGATCGTACTGGGTGATCTGGTAGTTCTTGGGCACGTCCGGATAGAAGTAGTTCTTGCGCGCGAAGACGCTCTCCAGCCGGATCGACGCGCCCACGGCGAGGCCCAGGCGGAGACCGGCGGCCACGGCCGCCCGGTTCGGCCGCGGCAGCGCCCCCGGCAGGCCCAGGCAGACGGGGCAGACGTTCGTGTTCGGCTCCGCACCGAACTCCGCGGGGCAGCCGCAGAACATCTTGCTCCGCGTCCGCAGCTGGACGTGGCACTCCAGGCCGATCACCGCCTCGAGGGCCATGCGAACTCCGCCTCGTTCCGGCGCTCCAGCCGCGACCGGTCACCGCGCATCTCGAGCGCCCGCGCCGCGCGCAGGAGCAGGCCTTCACCGTCCTCGGGTCCGACGAGCTGCACCGCGCGCGGCAGCCCACCGGCCGCGGGGGGCAGCGGGACGCTCAGCCCGGGCACCCCCGCCAGGTTCGCGCCGATCGTGAAGATGTCGCTCAGATACATGGCCAGCGGCTCCTCGGTCTTCTCGCCCAGGCGGAACGGCAGGCTCGGGGCGACGGGCAGGAGGAGCAGGTCGCAGCGCGCGAAGGCCGCCTGATGCTCGAGCCGGATGCGGGCGCGAGCCCGCTGGGCCTCGAGGTAGTAGGCGTCGTAGTAGCCCGCGGAGAGGGCGTAGGTCCCCAGCAGGATCCGCCGCCTCACCTCGCGGCCGAAGCCGCTGCCCCGCGTGCGCGTGTAGAGCGAGTGCAGGTCGGGGCTCGCCTCGTGGCGCCGGCCGTAGCGCACGCCGTCGAAGCGCGCCAGGTTCGAGCTGGCTTCCGCGGTCGCCACCAGGTAGTAACTCGCCACGGAGTACTCGCCGGGCAGGAAGTCGAGCGGCACGCGGCGCGCCCCCGCGCGCTCGAGCGCCCCCGCCGCCTCCTCGAGCCCGGCCACGACCTCGGCGTCCACCCCCTCCCGCCAGAGGTTCGCCGGCCAGCCGAAGCGGAGCCCCTCCACACCCGTGTCCCAGCCGCTCACGTCGGGCACGGCTCCCGGGCGCGAGGTCGCGTCGAACGGATCCTCGCCGGCGAGCAGCGCGTAGGCCAGGGCGAGATCCCCGGTGTGGCGGGCGAAGATGCCGACCTGCTCCAGCGACGAGCCGAAGGCCACCACCCCGTAGCGGGACAAGCGGCCGTACGTGGGCTTCAGGCCCAGCACCCCGCAGAAGGCGGCGGGCTGTCGCACCGAGCCGCCGGTGTCCGTCCCCAGGCCCAGAGGCGCGAGGCCGTAGGCCACGGCCGCCGCCGGACCGCCGCTCGATCCTCCCGGCACGCGCGAGAGGTCGTACGGGTTCCGCGTCGGGCCGTAGCAGGAGTACTCGGTGGACGAGCCCATGGCGAACTCGTCCATGTTGCCCTTGCCGGTGACGACCGCGCCGGCGTCGCGCAGGCGCCGCACGACCGTCGCGTCGTAGGGTGGGCGATAGTCCTCCAGGATGCGGGAGCAGCAGGTCGTCGGGTAGTCCCGGGTGCAGAGGTTGTCCTTGACCACGACCGGCACCCCGGCCAGCGGCCGCGCCTCGTCCGTCCCTCGCGCCGAGAGCGCTGCCGCCGCGGCGCCCGCCGTCCGCGCCGCTCGGTCCGCGTGCACGATCGCGTGCACGTCGCCCTCCCACTCCTGCGCCGGATCCTCCCACCCCGCCGACACCGCCTCCTCCGCCGTGCACTCGCCCGCGCGCACCGCGGCCGCCAGGGCCCGCGCCGAGAGGCGCCACAGCTCGGCGCCGCTCACGGCTCCAGGTTCTCCACGACCGGCGGCACGACGAAGAACGAGCCGTCGGCCTGCGGAGCCATGGCCAGGGCCTCCCCCGGCGCGAGCCGCCGCTCGTCCACCCGGTCCTCTCGCAATGGGCTCAGGGGCGAAGCGAAGCTGGGCGGCTCGCAGCCCTCGAGGTCCAGCCGATCCAGGGCGCGAACGTAGTCGAGCACCGCCGACAGCTCCGCGGCCACGCGCTCCAGCTCGTCCTCCGGCAGCTCGAGGCGCGCCAGCTCGGCCACGTGCCGCACTTCCTCACGCCGGATCCCCATCGCCCCCTCCCGTCAGGAACCGACCCAGCACCTTCTTCGTGCCCACGGCGAAGCGCACCGTGTACTTCAGATCACGGGCCTCGCCCTCGACGTCCACCACAATACCCTTGCCGAAAGTCTCGTGATAGACCTCCCGGCCGAGAGCCTGCCGCGCGGCGCCCGCCGTCCGCGCCGCTCGGTCCGCGTGC
>JAWOLC010000017.1:0-61173 GCA_033853925.1 Candidatus Eiseniibacteriota bacterium | reverse complement strand
CCATAGAACGCCCCCCACTGCCGCTTGACCACGACGTGGTCGCCCGGTCGCGGTCCCAGCTCCGTGACCAGCTCGGCGAAGTCGGCGGGCGGCGTCCCGGCGCGGGCCCAGCCGGGGTCGTCGCTGTCCGGCCGCAGGGCATCGCGGAAGTCGGGCGAGTACGAGACCGTGACCAGCACGACGAATCCGCCCTTCGCGCGCAGGGCCTCCGCGAGCCGCGCGGCGTTGGCCGCCACGGCCGTGGCCGCGTGCGGCTCGGCGGGCCGGGCGACGATGCCCCTCTGCAGGTCGATCACCACGAGGGCGGTCGTCGCAGGCGCAACCGTGAGTCTCTTGCTCTCCGCCATGTTCCCTCCCAGAGCTGCAAGCTCGTTTCAGGATCCTCGCGTGCCTCTCACCTGGCGACCGAGGGGTAGAGGCGTGCGGCAATGGTCACGAGGACGATCAGCACCGCCAGCTCCACCGCCACGTCGAGCCCCAGGCCGAACGCGCTGTGGCCGCCTTCGACCATGAGCGCCCGCAGCGCGTCGACGAGGTAGGTGAGTGGATTCCCGTGCGCGATGACCCGGAGCCAGCCGGGCATCATCCCGATCGGGTAGATCGCGTTGCTGGCGAAGAAGAGGGGCATCGTCAGCACCTGACCGATGCCCATGAAGCGCTCTCGTGTCTTGACCACGCAGGCGATGATCAGGGAGAAGGTGGAGAACACGGCCGAGCCCAGCAGCACGCAGAAGACCACGCCCAGCACCGCGAGGACCTCGAGCCGCAGGTGGATGCCGAGGAGGAGCGTCACGGCGTAGATGATCGCCGTCTGCGAGAGACCGCGGACTCCGGCGGACACGGCCTTGCCCAGCACGAGGGCGCCGCGGTACGCGGGGCTCACCAACATCTTGTGCACGATGCCGAGGTCCCTCTCCCAGATGATCGCGATGCCGTAGAAGATCGCCGTGAACAGCACGCTCTGGGCGAGCACGCCCGGAGCCATGAAGTCGAGGTAGCGCATCGTTCCGGTCGGTATCGCCCGCACGCGGCTGAAGACCTCTCCGAATACGAGGAGCCAGAGGATCGGCTGCAGCGACCGCGTGAACACCTCGGTCGGATCGCGGCGAAGCTTGCGCAGCTCCCCGTCCGCGATGGCGAGCACCTGCTGGACGAAATGGCCGACCGTGGCCAACCCGTCACTCGAGGCGTCGTGCGGTACCGCGGGTGCGAGCCACCTCACGATACGTGCCTCCCTCGTCGACGGCGCCGCCGGTGTGGCTGACGAACACGTCGTCCATCGTGGCGTCGGGCCCCACGGCGGCCTTCAGCTCCGCCGGCGTCCCGGACATCGCCACCGCGCCTCGATGCATGATCGTGACGCGGTCGCACAGGGTGTCCGCCTCCTCCATGTCGTGCGTGGTCAACAGCACGCTCGTCCCGAATTGAGAGCGCAGCTCCCGCAGTCGGTCCCAGACGGCGTGTCGCGCCCGCGGGTCGAGACCCACCGTCGGCTCGTCGAGGAAGAGCACGGCCGGCCGATGCAGCATGGACTGGGCGATCTCGAGCCGCCGGATCATCCCTCCGGAGTAGGTGCGGACGAGCGCGTCCCCCTGGTCGGCGAGACCCATGAAGGCCAACGCCTCGTCGATTCGCCTCCGGCGCTCCGCGGCGGGGATCGAGTAGAGCTTCGCGGAGAGCATCAGGTTCTCCCGGCCCGACAGGCCCGCGTCCGCGGAGAGCATCTGCGGCACGTAGCCGATGCGGCGACGCACCTCGCGCGGCCGCCGGACGATGTCGAAGCCCGACACGCGAGCCGTCCCCGCGCTGGGGGGCAGGAGCGTGGTGAGCATCCGGATCGTGGTGGTCTTGCCGGCGCCGTTCGAGCCGAGCAGGCCGTGGAAGGCGCCGCGCGCGACGGTCAGGTCGAGGCGATCCACCGCGACGAGGCCATTGAAGCGCCGCGTCAGGCCCTCGGTCGTCACCGCCGGGGAGCCCTGCCCGCCCCCGAGATCCGCGGGCGCGATCGTTCCGCGCGCAGCATCGCTCGCGCCGTCCGCGGGAGCGGAGGGCTCCGGAGCGAATGGCTGCCGGCGCTTGCGGGTCACGATTGGAGTATGCCACACCGCGGCGCACGCACTCATTGCCGAGCCCGGCGCCCGGCGTGGAGCGCTCCTGGACCGCAGGTTGGACCGCCGCACGCGCACGAGGCCGCCGCCGCCCGCGCGGGCGCAGCCGAGCGACCTTCCCCTCTCGTCGCCCCGGGGAGGACGAGCGGCGAGGCGGCTGACCTCGGGCTTCGCCCGTAGATTGACGTCAGCGTCTTGTGTATCCTTTGCTGAGAAGGATTTGAGGAACCTCGACAAGAGGTCCGACCTGCCCGCGTCCATGCCGTTTCCGCGCGCGAAGGTGGGGAGTCTCCCAGGCCTCGATCGGACCGCTCGCTCGCGCCCTTGGCTCCTTCTCCGGAGGCTCCGGAGACTCCGGCAGCCAATCCCCGAACATCGATTCAGCCGGTCGGCCGTTTCGTGAACGGAGCTCCCATGACGAGCGTGGTCCGGTGTGGGCTGATCCAGTGCAGCAACCCCATCAACGACGAGTCGCAGCCGGTCGCCAAGATCCAGAAGGCGATGCTCGACAAGCACCTGCCCCTCATCGACGAGGCCGGGAAGAAAGGGGTGCAGATCCTCTGCCTGCAGGAGATCTTCAACGGCCCGTACTTCTGCCCCAGTCAGGACAAGCGCTGGTACGCCGCCGCCGAGCCCATCCCCGGCCCGACCACCGAGCTGATGCAGTCGTACGCCCAGAAGTACGAGATGGCCATGGTCGTGCCGCTCTACGAGAAGGAGATGCGCGGCGTCTTCTACAACACCGCGGCCGTTCTCGACGCCGACGGTCGGTACCTGGGCAAGTACCGCAAGCAGCACATCCCGCACACCGGCGGCTTCTGGGAGAAGTACTTCTTCAAGCCCGGCGACGGCGGCTACCCGGTCTTCCAGACGCGCTACGCCAAGGTGGGCGTCTACATCTGCTACGACCGGCACTTCCCCGAGGGTGCGCGCTGCCTGGGCCTCAACGGCGCAGAGATCGTGTTCAACCCCAGCGCCACCGTGGCCGGCCTCTCGCGCCACCTGTGGAAGCTCGAGCAGCCCGCGCACGCCGTGGCCAACGGCTACTTCCTGGGCGCGAACAACCGCGTCGGCGTCGAGGCGCCCTGGAACATCGGGCGCTTCTACGGGTCGAGCTACTTCGTGAGCCCCCGCGGCGAGTTCCTGGCCGAGGGCTCGGAGGACAAGGACGAGGTCGTGGTGGCGGACCTCGACCTGGACCTCATCGACGAGGTGCGACAGATCTGGCAGTTCTACCGCGACCGTCGTCCCGAAGCGTACGACGAGCTGGTCCGCAAGTAGTCTCGTGGGAGGTCTCCGATGAAGGGGTTGATGGTGAAGGGCGGCACCGTCGTGACCGCCAGCGATCAGGGCGTCGCCGACGTCTATTGCGAGGACGGCGTCATTCGCGCCGTGGGGCCGAAGCTCGACGCGCCGGCGGGCGCCGAGGTGATCGACGCTCGCGGCAAGTACGTCTTCCCCGGCGGCGTGGACGCCCACACGCACATGGAGCTGCCGTTCATGGGTGACGTCAGCTCCGACGACTTCTTCACGGGCACGGCCGCGGCCCTCGCGGGCGGCACGACGACCATCATCGACTTCGTCATCCCCGCTCCCGGCACGAGCCTCCTCGAGGCACGCCACGCCTGGGCCGAGAAGGCGAAGAAGGCCTGCTGCGACTACGCCTTCCACGTGGCCATCACCTGGTGGGGCGACCCGGTGAGGCGCGAGATGGAGAAGATGGTCACGGAGGAGGGCATCCGCTCCTTCAAGGTCTTCCTCGCCTATCGCGGCTCCCTCGGCATCAACGACGCCGAGCTGTTCGACGCGCTGCAGACCGGCCGCGCGCTCGGCGCCCTGATCAGCGCCCACTGCGAGCACGCCGACGTCGTCGCGGCGCTCCAGGCGCGACTCCTCGCCCAGGGCCTCACCGCGCCGCGCTACCACGCGCTGAGCCGCCCCTCGTACGTCGAGGGCGAGGCCACCAACCGCTTCATCAACCTGGCCCGCGGCGTGTGCGAGGTGCGGGACGGCTGGCACGCCGCCCCCTCGCAGGCGATGCCCGTCTACATCGTCCACCTCACCTGCCGCGAGTCCCTGGAGGCGGTGTTCCGCGCGCGGGAGATCGGGCAGAGGGTGTACGTGGAGACCTGCCCGCAGTATCTGCTGCTCGACGACTCCGTCTACGACAAGCCCGACTTCGAGGGCGCGGCCTACGTGATGAGCCCGCCCATCCGGCCCAAGGGGCACCAGGACTACCTGTGGAACGCGCTCGCCTCGGGTCTCATCCAGGTCGTGGCCACCGACCACTGCCCGTTCCGGCAGAAGGATCAGAAGATCGTCGGCAAGGACGCGTTCACGAAGATCCCGAACGGCGCGGCGGGAATCGAGGACCGGCTCTCGCTGATGTACGGCTTCGGCGTGACGGCCGGGCGCATCACCCTGAACCAGCTCGTGGACGTCTGCTGCACCCAGCCGGCGAAGATCTTCGGGCTGTACCCGCGCAAGGGAGCGATCGCGGTCGGCAGCGACGCCGACCTCGTGGTCTACGACCCGACGGGCACGCGCACCCTGTCGGCCAAGACCCACCATCAGGCGGTGGACCGGAACATCTACGAAGGGATGCAGGTGCAGGGCCGCATCGCGGCGACCGTGGCCGCGGGGCGCGTGCGGTACCAGGACGGCGACTTGCGCGCCGAGCGCGGCGCGGGACGCTACCTCAAGCGGGGCTGAGAGACCCAGGTTCGGCCGCACCACCACCAAGGGAGACTCATCGTGACTCAGGCGATCGAGGCACCGGCGTATGCCGAGAAGAGCTATGCCTTCACTCCGTATGCTCCCGCGCAGAACTTCATCGGCGGGGAATTCCGCGCCGCCGCCGCCGGCGGCACGCTCGACGTCGAGAACCCGCGACACGGCAGGGTGATGGGCAAGGTCGCGCTCTCCACGGCGGCCGACGTCGACGCCGCGGCGCAAGCCGCCAAGGCCGCGCTGCCCGCCTGGCGCGCCACGCCCATGAAGGAGCGCGCGCAGGTGATGTTCCGCCTCAAGGCCCTGCTCGAGCGCGACCTGGAGGAGCTGTGCTGGCTCCTCTCCGCCGAGAACGGCAAGACCTACGCCGAGGCCCGGGCCGACATCGAGAAGGGCATCGAGTGCGTCGAGTTCGCCGCGGCGCTGCCGAACCTCGCGGCGGGCGGGCAGATCGACGTGAGCCGCGGCATCAACTGCCAGGTGACTCACGAGGCGCTCGGCGTGGTCGCGGGCATCACGCCCTTCAACTTCCCCGTCATGGTGCCGCTGTGGACGGCGCCGATCGCCCTGATGGCGGGCAACACCTACGTGCTCAAGCCCTCCGAGCTCGTGCCCTACGGCGGGATGAGGCTGGCGGCGCTGCTCAAGGAAGCCGGGCTGCCGGACGGCGCCTTCAACGTGGTCAACGGCGCGCGCGAGGCCGTCGAGGCGATCGCCGACCACCCCGACATCCAGGCGGTGGCCTTCGTGGGTTCCACCCGCGTCGGGAAGGTGCTGTACGCGCGCGGCACGGCGCTCGGCAAGCGGATGCTCTGCCTCGGCAGCGCCAAGAACCACATCCTGGTGGTCCCCGACGCCGACCCCGAGCTGACCGCCAGCACCATCGTCGCCTCGGCGTACGGCTGCGCCGGGCAGCGCTGCATGGCGGCCACGCTCATGGTCGCGATCGGCGACGTGCAGCCCATCATCGAGCGCATGGTCCCGCTGGCGCGGAAGGTCCGGGTCGGAACCGACATGGGCGCGATCATCTCGCGCGAGGCGGTGAAGCGGATCACGGGCTTCATCGACGAGGCCGAGAAGCTGGGCGGCAAGGTGCTGCTCGACGGCCGCGGCGCGACGGTGGACGGCTGTCCCGGAGGCTACTGGGTGGGGCCCACCATCCTCGACCGGCTCACCCCCGAGAGCCCGGCCGCGCGCGAGGAGATCTTCGGCCCGGTCCTCTCCATCGTGCACACGGCGACGCTCGACGAGGCGCTGGCGCTGCAGAACCGCAGCCGGTACGGGAACGGCGCCGCCATCTTCACCACCAACGGCGGCGTGGCCCGGTACGCGGCCGAGCGGCTCGAGGCGGGGATGATCGGCGTCAACGTCGGCGTGCCCGTCCCGCGCGAGCCCTTCGCCTTCGGCGGCTGGAAGGACTCCAAGTTCGGCAACGGCGACATCACCGGCATGGACGGCTTCCACTTCTTCACGCGGCCGCGCAAGGTGACGTCGCGCTGGTCCGTGCAGTCCGACCAGACCTGGATGTCCTGAGCGGGGCCATCCGTGGCCATTCGCGAACGCGCGCCGGCCGGGCGGGGCAGGCCACGCCGGCCGGCGCCAGAGAACGGAGATTCGTCTTGAAACCCACGAGCGGAGTCGAGGGACGCGAGACCTCGGCGGCGGCCGTCCTTCACGGACCCGACGGGCCGATGTCCACGCAGCAGATGATCGACCTCTGCAAGAGGCACACGATGTACACCTGGGCGGCGGGCAAGGACGTCTCGCCGCTGCCCATCGCGCGCGCCCAGGGCGTCTACCTCTACACGCCCGAGGGCCGGCGGATCCTCGACTTCAACAGCCAGCTCATGTGCGTGCTGATCGGCCACGGCCATCCCGAGGTGATCGCGGCCATGAAGCGGCAGCTCGACGAGCTGATCTTCTGCTACCCGCAGACCGCGACCGCCGTGCGCGCCCGCCTGGGCAAGCTCCTCTCCGAAGTGGTGCCCGGGCCCATCAACTCGTTCTTCTTCACCCTGGGCGGCGCCGAGGCGAACGAGAACGCCATCCGGGCGGCGCGGCTGTACACGAAGCGCTTCAAGATCCTCTCGCGCTATCGCAGCTACCACGGGGGGACGAACCTCACCCTGATGCTCACCGGCGACCCGCGGCGCTGGCCGGCCGAGCCGGGCTCGCCCGGCATCGTCCGCGTCTTCGACCCCGCGCCGTACCACTACTCGTTCGGCCGCAGCGACGAGGAGATCAACGAGAACTACTTCACCTACCTGAGGGAAGTCATCGAGTACGAGAACCCGAAGGACATCGCCGCGATGATGGTCGAGACCGTCACCGGGACGAACGGGGTGCTCGTGCCGCCCCGGGGCTGGTTCCCCCGGCTCCGGAAGCTCCTCGACTCGTACGGCATCCTCCTCATCTGCGACGAGGTCATGGCCGGAATGGGCCGCACGGGAAGGATGATGGCGTTCGAGCACTTCGACGTCGTGCCCGACATCGTGACCATGGCCAAGGGGCTCACCAGCTCGTACTTTCCCCTGGGCGCCATGGGGGTGAGCGACGCCATCCACGAGCACTTCCAGCAGAACTTCTTCTCGGGCGGGCTCACCTACAATTCGCACCCGGTGGGCCTGGCGACCGCCGAGGCGGTCATCCGGGTGATGCTGGACGAGGGGATGATCGAGAACGCCGCGAAGATGGGCCTGGTGATGCGCGCGGAGATGGACAAGCTGAAGAAGAAGCATCCTTCCTTCGGCGACGGGCGCAACCTCGGGCTCTTCGGCATGATCGACGTGCGCAAGAACTCGAAGAACGAGCCGCTGGCGCCCTACAACGGGAGCCACCCGGCCATGGGCAAGCTCGCCGCCTTCTTCCGCAAGGAAGGCCTGTTCACGTTCGTCCGCTGGTCGAGCTTCACCTGCAACCCCCCGCTCTGCATCACCGCGGAGCAGATGGCGGAGGGGTTCGACCTCATCGACCGCGGCCTGGCCATCACCGACGAGGCGTTCGAAGGGTAGTCCCGGCCGCGAGTCCACACTCCACACCACCCGCCGCGCGAAGGGGAGCAGAGCATGCCGACGCTAGAGGTCGAGTTCCTGGGCTTCAAGATGAAGAACCCGTTCATCCTGGCCTCGGCGCCGCCGACCAACACCATCGAGATGATCGAGCGCGCCTTCGCGCAGGGCTGGGCGGGCGCGGTCACCAAGACCATTCCGCTCGAGAAGGTGCCGGTCCACAACGTCTCGCCGCGCATCCATTCCCTCGCCTTCCCCGGCTTCGCGGACGAGGCGCGCAGGGTCTACGGCTTCGCCAACATCGAGCTGGTGTCGGAGCAGCACGCCGACTACTGGATGGCCGGCATCGCGCGGCTGCGGCAGAACTGGCCCGACCGGTTCGTGATGGCCTCGCTCATGGCCGACGGCGCCGCCCAGGGCGACTGGGTGGAGCTGGCGCAGCGATCCGAGCAGGCGGGCGCCCTGGCCGTGGAGCTGAACTTCTCCTGCCCGCACGGCGGGATGCCGCCCCACGCGGTCGGCGCCGCCATCGGCCAGGACCCGGTGATCGCGGCCCGCATCGTGCGCTGGGTGCGGGAGGCCGTGAGGATTCCCGTGCTGGTGAAGCTCACCGCCGCGGTGAGCGATCTGAGGCAGCTCGGCAAGGTGCTCGTGGACGCCGGGGCCGACGGGTTCTGCACGATCAACTCCTTCCCGGTGCTCCTCGGCGTGGACCTCACGACCTACTCCCCGCTGCCCTCGGTGCAGGGCAAGGGGAACCTGGGCGGCTACACCGGCCGGGCGCTGAAGCCCATCGCGCTGCGGGCCACCTCGGAGATCGCCCCGCTGGGCAAGCCGGTCTCCGGCTGCGGCGGGCTGACCACCTGGGAGGACGCCGCCGAGTTCGTGCTGCTGGGGGCCACCACGCTGCAGGTCTGCTCGGCCGTCATGCTCGAGGGCTACGGCATCGTCGGCGACCTGTGCGACGGGCTCATGGGCTACCTCGAGGAGCGGGGCGCCGGGAGCCTCGCCGAGCTGCGCGGCAGGGCGCTCGCCAACATCGTCCCCCACGCCCGGCTCGAGTACGAGCAGCGGATGGTCAGCAGCCTCGACCTCTCCACCTGCACCCGGTGCGGCAAGTGCGCCATCACCTGCCGCGACGCGGGCTACCAGGCCATCAGCGAAGCGGCGGATCGGACGCCCGCCGTGGACCCGGAGAAGTGCGACGGCTGCGGGCTGTGCACGCAGATCTGCCCGGCGTGGGACTGCATGAAGATGGTCCCGGCCCCGGCGGCGACGTAGCGGGTCTCGCCGCCTCTCCCCAGCGCTGCCGCACGGCGCGAGACGACGCTCGGCCTCGCGCCCCGGCCGCAGCCGGGTCGGCCTAGGACAGGCCCAGGCGCCGCAGGATGGCCGCGGCTGCCCGGCGGCCGTCCGCGACGGCCTGCACGACCGTGGCCCCGCCGTTCACGAGGTCGCCCCCCGCATAGACCCCGGGCCGCGAGGTCTCCATCGTCTCCGGATCCACCCGCGGCCCCCTGGGGCCGGCCTCGAGGCCGAGCGAGCGCCAGCCGCCGTCCGGCTCGCTCCCCAGCGCCAGCACGACCTGCGCGCAGGGGATCTCTTCGAAGGCGCCTCCGCACGGGATGGCCCGAGCCCTCCCGGAGTCGTCCGGCGGTCCCGGACGACAAGCTTGCAGGCGCACCCCCGCCACGCGGCCGGCGGCTCCGAGGATCTCCACGGGCGCGCGCAGGAGCCTCAGCTCGATTCCCTCCTCGAGCGCGAACTGGCGGTGCTCGAGCCAGGCGGGCATCTCGGCCTCGCCCCGCCGGTAGGCGATGGTGACCGGGCTCGAGCCGAGGCGCAGCGCCACCGCCGCGGCGTCGATCGCCGTGTTCCCCCCGCCCAGGACGACCGTGGGTCCGCTCCAGCGCGGCACGTCCGAGTCGCCATTGGCCAGCTCGAGCAGGGCGTCGGCCGGGTGCACGCCGGCGAGGTGCGCTCCGGGCACGGCCAGCTCCCGGGGGACGCCCAGTCCGCAGCCGAGGAAGACGGCGCGGTACCTCCCGCTCAGCTCGCCGAACTCGGTGACCGCCTCGTGGCGCACCGGGATCCCCGATTCGGCCACGAACGCCAGCTCGGCGTCGAGCACCGCGCGCGGCAGCCGGAACTTCGGGAGGAGCCGGGCCGGCACGCCTCCCAGCGCGGCGTGCCGCTCGTAGAGGTCCACGACGACGCCCTCTCGCCGCAGGTAGTACGCCACCGCCAGCCCGGCGGGGCCGGCTCCGACGACCGCGACCTCGCCCCGGCTGCGCGGCTCGGCGAACGCCGGCTGGAGGCGGTCCTTGATCGCGGCTTCGCCGACGAAGCGCTGCAGCTCCCCGATGGCGACGGGCTTCGCGAGCCCCGTGGCCGAGCAGCGCTTCTCGCACAGCTCCCCTTGCGGGCAGATCCGGCCGCAGGTCGCCACGAGGAAGTTGCTGTCGCGGATGGCGGCGAGCGAGCCACGGAGGTTGCGGTTCTTGAGGGCGCGGATGAACTTCTTGATGTCGACGCCGGCGAGGCACCCCTGCTGGCAGGGCGGGTCTTCGCACATGAGGCAGCGGCTGGCTTCGGCCACTGCCCACTGGAGCCGTTGCGGCGGGAACGCGTCGCCCATCGAGGCCCGGCGGGCCTCGGGAGCGAGGTACTTGTCGCTCATGAGGCGGCAATTATCCTTGGAGCCGATTCGGCTTGGCAAGCCGTGCCCAGGGGCCATGCCCGGGAGCCGCCCGAGAAGGAAGCCTCGGCCGCCAGGAAGGAGTCCCGCTCCTCACCGACGCCGCGGTGGGCGTCACTCGCGGCCCAGGACATCGAGCTCGATCGTCACCCGGCCGATGACCCCCCAGTCGGGAGCAGCCCTGGTGAGGCCGATGGGCAACCCGATTCCGTACTCGATCTCCTGGCGAGGACGATGGAACAGGCCGGGCGTCACCACGAGCCAGAGATTCTCGCTGCCCGGCTGCTCCGGCACGTCCGTGAGGTCCTGCTCGCCGATCCGCGTCCTCTGCCCGCCCCGGAGCAGGTTGCTCTCCAGGGTGAAGCGGAAGTCCGCCAGGGGGTACACGGCCGCCGCGTTCAACGCCGGCTCCACCTCGTGCTCGAATTCGAGCATGCCGGCCACGTGCAGCTCGGCGGCCCCCAGCCTGAGGCCCGCGATCCCCAGCAGCTCGACGCCGGTCTCGCCGGTCCCCAGCCCCTTCGACGCCTCACCCGTGGGCAGGCTCACGCCGGCCCCCAGCGTGACGGCCACCTCTTCCACCTCGGGCCGGAGCGCATAGTGCAGACCCAGCTCCAGATCGCCCTGCCCGCGGTTGCGCGTCGCGCCGCCGGACACGGAGAGGTAGCTCGCCTCGACCTCCGCTTGGATCCGATCGGTGATCCCGTACTCGGCGAGCACGGGGAATCTCAAGTCCCCCGCGGGCTTCCGGTAGTCGAAAGCCGAGCCGAGCTGAAGCTCGCCCTTGGCCTCGACGTAGCACGGCTCCGCGGTCAGGAACTCCTCGATCAGCTTCGGCTCCTCTCGCCCCTCGGCCGAAGCGAGCGGCAGCAGAAGCGCGACACCAAGCACGCCCACGAAGATCCCGCCACGGCGCATTGGGCCTCCCTGCCTCGTCAGTGACAACGGCCGGCGGCGGAGCATGCGGGCGCCTCCCGTCCGCCCCCGATTTCGCTCCCGCCGGCCAGTGCGCCCTCCCCGCCCGCTCACCTAGAACACCTGCCCGAGGCTGAAGTCGAAGCGCGTGCGCTCGCCCTCGGGGAAGCCGAAGCCCGCGCGAAGGGGACCGACCGGAGTCGAGATCTCCAGCCCGGTCTCGCCGGCCACGCGGAAGCCGTCCCCGTAGTCGGCGCGGCTCACCGCCTCGCCCACGCGGCCCATCTGGGCGGCCACGTGGAGCAGCAGGTCGCCCCGCACGTGCCGCAAGGCGCACAGCTCGAAGCCCAGCATCCGCCGGCCGCGCCACTCGCCCTGGTGGAGTCCGGCGAAGGAGCGCGGTCCACCCAGGGCTGGCAGCTCGTCGAGCGGCGTGAGGCTCGACGCGTACCCGGCGCGGACGGCCGGGACGATCTGCACGGGCCCGAGGCCGATCTGCACGTCGGCCGAGGCCGTGCCCGCCGTGTACGGCGCTCGTCCGCGCAGCATCACGACATCGAGGCGGCGCCGGCTGATGCCATTGCCCTCGGTGCGCAAGGCGGCGAGGAAACCCTCGCTCGTCTCCGCCTGCCGGCGGGCGCGCCCGTAGCCGGCCCCCGTCTGGAGGGTGCCGCCCCAGGGCAGGCGGATCTGTCCTCCGAGCATGGCCTCGCCGCGCGAGGTGAGCGGCGAGGCCGCGAGCCAGCGCCCCTGATAGAGGCGCGTCCTGGTCTCGCGGACGCCCCCGCGCAGGAACCAGCCGGTGATCCCCCGCTGGAGCGAGGTGCCCTCGAGCGAGGCCTGCGTTCGCCATCCGAGCCGGTCCGCGGCACCCTGGGCGCTCATGTAGACGGGCAGCGGACCGCTCCGGCGGCGCACGATCAAGGCCGCGTGCGCGCGCAGGTCGATGTCGTTGTCGTAGGCGGCCGCGACCTGCACCTCCTGGGCCGGACGCATCCGCACCTCCATGCGGGCGTAGGTCGAGTCTCCCCGGAAGGTGACCCGAGGCCAGGCGCTCTCGAAGAGGTCCGAGCGATACAAGCGCGCGTACGCCTCGCGCATGTCCCAGAGCCGGACGGGGCCCTGCGGCACCGGGCCGAGGACCGCCCGCGCCGTCGTCGTGCGCGTCACCGGGTTCCCGTAGCGGTCCGTCCACTCGACCTCCCCCGCCAGGGGCGGGACGACGACGCTCCGATGCTCGGGCACGGGGCGGCCGGTGGGAATCCCCATCTGCTCGGCGAACACCCGCACCGAATCGCGCGAGGCCCGAAGGCCCATCTGGATCATGCGGTGCGCGCCGGGGAAGTCCCACGCCGACACGCCGGGCAGGCGCAGCCAGATCAGCCGGTCCTGCGCGCTCAGCGTGTCCGCGACCTGGCCGCGCTTGTTGAGCATGTCGAGGAAGTGCGCCGCGATGACGAGCGCGTTGGTGTCCTCCGTGAGGACCGGGGACGGGATGGCGACGTCCACGGCCAGGATGCGCTCCGCCCCGGCGGCGCGCGCCACCCCGACCGGCAGATTGCTCGCCGTCCCGCCGTCCACCAGCAGCCGCCCGTCCACCGGCACGGGCGGGAACACCAGGGGGACGCTGAGGGTCGCGCGCACCGCCCGGGCCAGGTCGCCGCTCTTCAGCACGACAGGAAGGAGCTTCTGCGGGTCGGTCGTGACGACCCGCAGCGGGATCGGCAAGCGGTCGAAGTCCTCGCCGCAGCGGACCGTGCCCTCGAGAAGCACCTCCACCAGGATGAAGTTCAGGTACGAGTCGTCCTTGATGGAGGGCGGCAGGTGGAGCCGCAGCCCGCCGCCCACCAGGCGCAGCCACGGCCGGGGCATCCCCATGCCGCGCCAGGAGCGCAGATCGTCACGCGTGTCGAGCGCGGCCTGCCAGTCGAGGCGCGTGGCGATCCGCTCGATCTCGCGCCCGCTGAGCCCGCTGGCGTACAGCGCCCCGACCAGCCCGCCCATGCTGGAGCCCACGACGAGGTCGGGCCGGATGCCCTGCTCGTCGAGCGCCTGGATCACGCCGATCTGCGCGAGTCCCCGGGCCATCCCGCCCGACAGCACCAGCGCCCAGCGCGGCGGGCGGGTCAGGGAGGAGTCGGGCGGCGGCGCACCGGCCGGGCCGGGCCCCAGGGCCGCTCGGGCCTGTCCGAGCGAGCCCGAGAGCAGGAGCACGGACAGCACGACGGACGCAATGCCAGCAGACCGTGGCGGCACGGCACCTCCGCGACGAGGGGCGAGCAGATCGACCGTCAGCAGTCTTCTAGCCCAGGGGGGTTCCGGTCAAGGGATTCTCTCCTGGGCGCGGCTGGCGACCGGTCGCCGCGGGCCATCAGCTGACGCTCTCGGCGGCGTAGCGGGCGATCAGCCCCGTGCGCACCGCATAGCGGTGGACGCTCGCGAAGATCCAGCAGGCGAGGAGGATGTAGACCACCGCGATCAGCGTGCCGGCCAGCAGCATCGCGCCCGACGCGGCGCCGCC
The DNA here is from genome assembly GCA_033853925.1 of Candidatus Eiseniibacteriota bacterium. GTDB lineage: Bacteria > Eisenbacteria > RBG-16-71-46 > RBG-16-71-46 > RBG-16-71-46 > JANXPZ01. The sequence continues at coordinate 47,193 of JAWOLC010000017.1, read as the reverse complement.
CGCCACGACCGCCCGCATCCCCTCGAACACGTAGGAAGGGGGCAGCAGCCGGGCCACGGGCCGCATCCACCCGGGCAGCGTGGCCAGCGGGTAGAACACGCAGGCGAACGGAGCGAGCACTGCGGGGATCGGCCAGATGAACCATTCGGCAGCCGGGCCGAGCCGCAGGACCACCGCCGAGCCGGCGATGCCGAGAGCGATCCCGAACAGGAACAGCACCAGAAAGAACCCGGCGAGCAGCAGCCCGGCGACGGGGAAGGCCAGGCCGAAGGCCGCGACGGCCACGAGCAGCATCACGGCCAGGCCCACGGCGCTCGTCGCGATGCTCGACAGCACCAGGCCCCCGAGGTACTCGGACAGCCGCAGCGGCGAGGCGAAGACGTTGAGGAAGTTCCGCGACCAGACGTCCTCGAAGAACGCCATGGTGACGCCCTGCATGACGCGGGCCTCGAAATCCCACAGCAGCACCGCGCCCAGGAGCGTCGTGACCAGGCTGAAGCGGAAGGCCCCCGCGGCGGCCAGATAGCGGCTGATGAAGCCCCACAGCACCATGTCGATGCCGACCCAGACGAACAGGGGGAAGACGCGCGACAGGCTGCCGCGGATCAGATAGAAGTGGCGCAGCACGATGGCGGCCATCCGGCGCAGGCTCACGGCTCCCACTCCTCCGCGAGCGACAGGGGCTCGCGCGCCACGGTGATGAACAGCTCCTCCAGGTTCGCCTTGCCGTGCTCCCCCGGCAGCGTGCGGGGATCTCCCTCGAGCAGGATCCGGCCCCGCGACAGGAAGAGGACGCGGTCGCACACCTCCACGACCTCGCTCATGTTGTGCGAGGTCCAGAGCATGCCGCTGGTCTCCTGCGCCGCGAAGCCGCGGATCCGCGCGCGCATGTCGCGCGCGGCGGCGGGATCCAGCGAGGCGGTGGGCTCGTCGAGGAGCAGCAGGTGCGGGTGATTGAGCACCGCCTTGGCCAGCGACAGGCGTGTCTGCTCGCCCGAGGACAGCACTCCGCTCTTGACGTTCCGGAACCGCAGCAGGTCGTACTGGCCGAGCAGCGTCTCGATGCGCTCGCCCAGCTTCGGCACGCCGTAGATGAGACCGAGGATCCGGAGGTTCTGGGACACCGTGAGGTTCCCGGGCAGCGGCGAATAGACGGCGGCGAAGTTCATGCGCCCGAGGGCGGCGGAGCGATGCGTCGCCAGATCCAGGCCCTCGACGCGGATCCGCCCCGCGTCGGGCGCGAGCACGCCCAGGACCATGTTGATGGTCGTGGTCTTGCCGGCACCGTTCGGCCCCAGCAGGCCCACGATCTCGCCGCGGGCGACCCGGAAGGAGATGCCGTCCACCGCGACCACGTCGCCGTAGGCCTTGCGGAGCCCCTCTGCCGCGAGAACGGGCGGCTCCGCGGCGGAGACGTCGGGGAGCGGTGCGCGGCGACTCGGAGCCTCCTGCACGCGCTCTGCCTCCCTTCTCCCGGCGACCATGGTGGGTCGGCGCGGCCGCCGCAGCCTGGATTATGTCCCAGAGGCGGACTCGTGTCACCGACTCGGAAGCTCGGGTCGGCGGACGAGGCTCCCCGGCAGCCGCGACCCCGCGTCGCGGCAGGCCCTCGTCAAGCACTCGTCGCCCCTCGAGCGAGGGCGACGGCGCGCAGCAGGGGTCCGAACGGGCTCCGGTGGCCGCCGCCGGACGAGCGACATCCAAGGGAGACGGGCGCATCACCCTCGGCGAAGGAGGAAGGAAACGATCATGAAGCCACGACTCGAGTACCACGCCAAGGGCCACGAGGGTGTGGCCGCGCTCCTCGCGCTGGAACGCTATCTGCGGCGCAGCGGCCTGGAGCCCTCGCTCCTCGAGCTGGTGCGGCTGCGTGCGTCGCAGATCAACGGCTGCGCGTACTGCATCGACATGCACACCAAGGACGCGCGCGCCCGCGGGGAGACCGAGCAGCGCCTGTACGGCCTCAGCGCCTGGCAGGAGACGCCGTTCTACACGGACCGCGAACGCGCCGCCCTGGCCTGGACGGAGGCCGTCACCCTGGTGCACCAGGGCCACGTCCCCGACGCCGTGTACGAGGAGGTCCGCCGGCACTTCTCGGACGAGGAGATGGTCGACCTGACCTTCGCGGTGGTCACCATCAATTCGTGGAATCGCCTCTCCATCAGCTTCCGCACCGTTCCGGGAACGTACCAGCCGCGGATGCAGGCGGTCTGATCCCCGCCTCGCCGCCCGCCTACGTCGCCGCCATCCACCCCGGGAGGGCGACGCCTGCCCGCGGCCCCGCCGAACCGCCGCGGGCGTCTGCGGCCCGGCGACCGTCGCGACGAGGGGCGGCGTGTCGCGCGAGGCCTGCCGAGGCCGCGCCCCCGCGCCGCCACCCCGACGAGATGCGCCGCCGGCTACTTGGCGGTCTTCTTGATGTATTCGATCAGGGCCTTCGCCTGGTCCTGGGTGACGTTCATGTTCGGCATCTGCAGCGAGTACTGCTTCATGAGCTGGATCGAGGTGGGATCCTGCTTGGTCATCACGTCCGGGTGCATGATCTGGGCTTCCATCCAGCGCTCCGTCCGCTGCATGGGCACGGGCTTGAGGTCCGGGCACTGGATCTTCTTCCCGAAGCCGTGGCAGGTCGCGCAGGTCTTGCTGGTGAAGAGCGACGCGCCCTGCGCCGCCAGCGCCTCGTCCACCGGGCTCTCGCCCGCTCGCGGCCCCGTGTTGAGGTCGGGAGGAACGACGAACGGGGCCTGAGCGGCCGGGGCCGCCGGCGACGCGGCGGCGGGAGCCGAGGTGGGCTGGCTCTCCGCCGACTTCTTCCCCCCGCAGCCGGCCAGCGCCAGAACGACAAGGAGAACGCTTCCCAGCACGAGTGCAGTGCGCATGATCCCGTTCCTTTCCTGCGCCCGGGCTCGCCGGGCGGTCGAGAGGGAAGGCGGCCGGCGCTCGGATCCGGCCTCCGGCCGCCTCCGTGACGGCAGATTGCCCCGAGAATGCGTCCCGCCCGCCGGGAGAATGTCAGGCCACGGTCATTGCGCGGGCACGTTGCTCCGCCCGGGTGCCACCGGCAGCCGCGGCATGGTCTGCGCCGGGAACGTGCCGGTGAGCGCGATCAGGAACTGCGTCAGGTCGTCCGCCTGCTGCGGCGTCAGATCCTGCCCCTGCTGCGTCTTCGCCATCACCCGCACGGCCTCGTCGAGCGTGGGCACGCAGCCGTTGTGGAAGTAGGGCGCGGTGAGAGCGACGTTGCGCAGGGTCGGCACGCGCCACAGGCTGCGGTCGCCCTCGTCCTTGGTCACTCCGTAGCGACCGGGATCCTGGGTGAGGGCGTACCGCTCGTCGTACGCCGAGCCGGGAAGACCGGGGAACTTCATGAAGAAGCCTTGCCCCGCCTCCATGGTCGGTCCGGCGAAGTTGGGACCGCTGTGGCAGGTGAGGCAGCCCATCTCGAGCGCCGTCTCGTAGCCCCGGCGCGCGCCCGGCGTGAGCGCGGACGAGTCGCCGGCCGCGAAGCGGTCGAAGGGGCTGTCTCCGGCGATCAGCGTCCGCTCGTAGGCGGCGATCGCCTTGGCCACGTTGCCGATCGCCAGGGGCTCCGCCTCGCCGGGAAACGCGGCGTGGAAGAGCCGGTGGTACTCGGGAATGGCCGCGACGCGCGCGACGACCACGTCGTGGCTCTCCATGCCCATCTCGATGGGGTTGACGAGCGGGCCCTTGGCCTGCTCCTCCAGCGTGGGCGCGCGGCCGTCCCAGAACTGCACCGAGAGGAAGGCCGCATTCCACACGGTCGGGGCGGAGCGCTCGCCGGCCTTGCCCGTGACGCCGATCGAGTTGGGGCGGCCGTCGTCGCCCCCCGCCATCACGTTGTGGCAGGAGTTGCAGGAGATCGTCCCGGTCTTGGACAGTCGGGGATCGAAGAAGAGGATCTTGCCCAGCTCCACCTTGGCGACCGTCTGGGGATTGTCGGCCGGGATGGGGGGCGACTTGGGCAGCGGCTCGGTCGCGAAGACCCACGCCCATCCGAGCGCGCAGGCGGCGAGCGACAGAACGAGCACCGAAGCTTTGGCTCTCATGCGTTCACCTCCGTGCAGGATCCACGAATCCCGCGCCCGCGGGGCGGGCGAGGACGAGACAGGCCGATCTACCTCCTTGCCATGGCGTCGCGCCGCGCGCCCACCGAGACCGAGGTGATGGGCACGCCGCACTCGCCTTCGATCCACTCCAGGTACTGGCGGGCCGGCGCCGGCAGCTCGCCCCAGGTCCGCACCCCGGTGGTGGGCGATCTCCACCCGGGGAAGCTCTTCCAGGCGGGCCGGCAGCGCTCGAGGGCGCTCGCCCCCGCCGGGAACTCCGCGACCGCTTCCCCGTCGCGCTCGTACGCCGCGACCACGCGAATCTCCTCGAAGGCATCGAGCACGTCCAGCTTGGTCACGAACAGCTCGTCGAGGCCGTTCACCCGCGCCGCGAAGCGCAGCGCCGGCACGTCCAGCCAGCCGCAGCGCCGCGGGCGGCCGGTCGTGGCCCCGTACTCCTCGCCGGCCGCGCGCAGCCTCGCGGCCTCGGCCTCCGGCATCTCGCTGGGGAACGGCCCGAGCCCCACCCGCGTCGTGTAGGCCTTGGTCACGCCGATCACGCGATCCACCGCGCGCGGCCCCAGGCCCACCCCCAGCGGGGCGCCCGCCGCCGAGGCGGGCGACGAGGTCACGAACGGATAGGTGCCGTGGTCCAGGTCGAGGAGCGTGCCCTGGGCGCCTTCGAGGAGCACGCGCCGCCCGGCCGCCAGGGCCGCATGCAGCTCCGCCGAGACGTCGCACACCAGGGGCGCCAGCCAGGCGATCCCTTCGCGCCACTCGGCGAGGAGCGCCTTGCCGCTCATCCAGCGCAGCTCCGCGGCCGCCGGGAATTCGCGGCGCAGGCGCTCGAGGTTGCGGTCCATGCCGGCGGCGAAGCGCGCGGGATCGAAGAGGTCCTCGACCCTCAGGCCGGTGCGCGCGGCCTTGTCGCGGTAAGCGAAGCCGATGCCACGCCCCGTGGTCCCGATCGCCCCGGGGCCCATCTCGGCGATCGCCTCGACCACGCGATGGTAGGGCAGGATCAGGTGGGCGTGCGCGCTCACCCCCAGCCGCGAGCGCACCTGGAGGCCCAGGCCCTCGAGCCGCTCGACCTCCTCGCGCAGCCGCGGGAGGTCCACCACCACGCCGCTCCCGAGGAGGCAGCGTGGGCTCTCGTGCATCACGCCCGCCGGGACCAGGTGGAGGACCACGGTGCGGCCCTCGCGGACGATGCTGTGTCCCGCGTTCGGCCCGCCCTGGTAGCGGACCACCACGTCGGCCGCGGCGCTCAGGACGTCCACGATCTTGCCTTTGCCCTCGTCACCCCATTGGGCGCCGACGACCACCGTGCAGGGCATCGGACTCTCCTCCCGCCGCCGCCGGCGGCACGCTAGCAGAGGCCCGGAGGCGGCACAAGACGTGCGCGGCCCGCGAGCGGGTGTGGCCGCGCGTCCCGGGCCCGTAGTCTACTCTTCCAGCCGGGCCAGCGCCTCGATGACGATGGCCGCCGCCTCGAGCCCGGCGCGCCGCCGCGCCTCGAAGGTGCTCGCCCCGAGATGCGGCGTGACGACGACGTTCGACAGCGCCAGGAGCGGGCTCTCCCCCGGCGGCTCGGTGGCGAAGACGTCGAGCGCCGCGCCCCGCAGCCGGCCGTGGGCCAGGGCATCGTGCAGGGCCGCCTCGTCCACCACGCCCCCCCGCGCGCAGTTCACGAGCACCGCGTCGCGCTTCAGGCTCGCCAGCTCCCGCGCCCCGATCAGCCCTCGCGTGCCGCGGGTGAGCGGGACGTGCAGGGAGACGACATCCGCGCGGGAGAGCAGCTCGGCCAGCTCGACGGGCCGCGTCCATTCGTACCCCGCGGGGGCCAGATCGATGAGCGGATCGTGCCACGTCACCTCCATGGCGAAGGCGCGGGCTCGCCACGCCACCTCCCGGCCCACGCGGCCGAAGCCGACCAGGCCGAGCAGCCGTCCGGCCAGCTCGTGGCCCACGGGCTCGGCGCCGCGCCACTCGCCCCGCCGCATCGCGGCATCCGCGCTCGTGAGCCGGCGCTCGAGGGCCAGCAGCAGGGCGAAGACGTGCTCCGCCACGGAGACCGCGGCGGAGTCGGGAGTTTTCGAGACGAGCACGCCCCGCTCGCGGGCGGCGGCCAGGTCCACGTTGTCCAGGCCCGTGCCGGCGCGCACGACGACGCGCAGCGCGGGCGCGCCCGCGAGGACGCTCTCGCTGACGCGGGTCCCGCCGCGCACGATCAGGGCCTGCACGCCGCGCAGCGCCTCGACGAGCGCCCGGCCTTGGAGACCCTGCCTCTCGTCCACCTCGTGCCCGGCGGCGCGCAGGCGCGCCACCGCGGCGGCATCGAGCGGCTCGGCGACCAGGATCTTCATCGGCCGGGACTGTAGCGGACTCGGCTGGCGCTGCCCAGGCGGGCCCGTCGCGCGCGGCGGCCACTCCCGGGATCGGGACTGGTCGCCGCCGCACGGCCGCGGGCGCGGCCGACAGGGCTCTGCGGGGAAGGGCTCGGGCGGGAAACGCCCCTCAGTGCGCGTACTCCGCCGGCCCCTCGCGCCGCGCCTCGGAGGCGGGCGGGGACGGCGGCGGGGCCAGGGCGGGGCGCGGCTCGATCTTGTGCTCCAGCGCCCGCTCGAGCACCTGGTCCATGCTCTCCACCAGCACGAGGTCCAGGTTCTGGCGCGCCTCCTCGGGCAGCTCGGCCAGATCCTTCTCGTTGGCCTTGGGCAGGAGCAGCACGCCGAGCTTCGCCCTGCGGGCGGCGAGCGCCTTCTCGGCGAGCCCGCCCACGGCGAGCACGTTCCCCCGGAGCGTGATCTCGCCCGTCATGGCCACCTCGGGACGCGTCGGGTTGCCGGTGAGGGCGCTCACCATCGCCAGGGCGATCGCCGTGCCGGCCGACGGGCCGTCCTTGGGCGTCGCGCCCTCGGGAACGTGCACGTGCACGTCGAGGTCGCGGTAGAAGTGGCGGTCGAGCCCCAGGCGCTCCGCGCGCGAGCGGATCCAGGTGAGCGCCGCGTGCGCCGACTCCCGCATCACCTCGCCCAGCTTGCCGGTGAGCTGCACCTCGCCCTTCCCGGGCAGCGTGCTCACCTCGATCGTGAGCACGTCCCCCCCCACCTCGGTCCAGGCCAGGCCGTTCGCCACGCCCACGCGGTTCACGCGCTCCACGGCCAGATCGAGGTGCCGGGGCGGCCCGAGGAAGCGGTGCAGGTTCCCGGGCGTCACGGTCAGACAGCCCTTGAGCCGACCGGCGGCCTTCCGCTTGGCCGCCTTGCGGCACAGGCCGGCGATCTCCCGCTCCAGGTTGCGCACGCCGGCCTCGCGAGTGTAGCCGCGAATGAGCGCGCGCAGGGCCGGGACGCCCAGCCGCACCTCGCCCGGCTCGAGCCCGGCGGCGGCGATCTGCTTGGGCACGAGGAAGCGCCGCGCGATCTGCACCTTCTCGTCCTCGTGGTAGCTCGGCAGCCGGATCGTCTCCATGCGATCCACGAGGGCCGGCGGGATCGTGTGCTGCGAGTTCGCGGTGCAGATGAACATGACCTGCGAGAGGTCGAAGTCCACCTCGAGGTAGTGGTCGCTGAAGGTGTGGTTCTGCTCGGGGTCCAGCACCTCCAGCAGCGCCGAGGCGGGGTCGCCGCGGAAGTCGGCGCCGAGCTTGTCGATCTCGTCGAGGAGGAACACCGGGTTGCGCGTGCCGGCCCGGCGCAGGCTCTGGATGATGCGCCCGGGCAGCGAGCCGATGTAGGTGCGGCGATGCCCGCGGATCTCGGCCTCGTCGCGCACGCCGCCGAGGGCCACGCGCACGAAGCGCCGCGACAGCGCGCGGGCGATCGAGCGGCCCAGCGAGGTCTTGCCGACTCCCGGCGGTCCGACCAGGCAGAGGATCGGCCCCTTGCTGCGGCCGGTGAGCTTGAGCACGGCCAGGTACTCGACGATGCGCTCCTTCACCTTCTCCAGGCCGTAGTGGTCCTCGTCCAGGATGCGCTCGACGCGGGCCATGTCCTCCTGGTCGCGCGACGACTTGCTCCAGGGCAGGGAGACGAGCCAGTCGAGGTAGTTGCGCACGACCGTGGCCTCGGGCGACATGAAGCTCATCTTGGCCAGGCGGTCCAGCTCGCGCATCGCCTTGCCGTGCACCTCGCGCGGCAGGTGGGCCTTGCGGATGGCCGTGCTCAGCTCCTCGATCTCGCCGGCGAATTCGTTGGGGTGGCCGAGCTCCTTGCGGATCGCCTTGAGCTGCTCGTTGAGGTAGAACTCCTTCTGGTTCCGATGCACCTGCGAGCGCACCTGCCCCTCGATCTTGCGCTCGAGCTTGAGGATCTCCAGCTCGCCGGCCAGCGTCTCGCTGAGGAGCTGCAGGCGCTCGACCGGCCCGGCGGCCTCGAGCAGCGCCTGCTTCTGCGGCACCTTCACCAGCAGGTGCGCCGCCAGCGTGTGGCTCAGGACACCGGGGTCCGGGATGGCCCCGGCGGTCGCGAGGATCTCGTCGGGGATGCGCCGGTTCAGGCGCACGTAGTCGTTGAACTGCGCCAGCACGTGACGACGCAGGGCCTCGAGCTCGGGGCCGGTGGCCGGGGCTTCCGGCAGGAGCTTCAGCCGCACGGTGAAGTAGTCGTTCGACCAGAGGAAGCGCGTGGCCTGGCCGCGTCCGAGGCCGTCGATCAACAGGCGCAGCGTGCCGTCGGGGAGGCGGAAGAGCTGCAGCACGCGCACGATCGTCCCCACGGAGTGCAGCTCGTCGTGCGTCGGGTTCGCCACGTCGCCGCGCTTCTGCGCGGTGACGAACACGATCCGCCCGCGGGCCATGGCCTTCTCCACCGCGTTGATCGAGGCCAGTCGCCCGACGAGGAGCGGGATCGTCACCGAGGGGAAGACGACGATGTCCTTGAGCGGCAGCAGGGGCAGGCGGTCGTCGAACTCGAAGCTCTCGTCGCCGCGCGCCAGAACGAGCTTGCCGAGCGGCTCCGTCTCGCGCTCCTCGGCGCGCGCGCGCGTGCGGGGTGGGCGCGGGCGCGCGCCCGCGGCGGCAGGCTTGCGTCGCGTGCTTCGCTTCTCGGGCGATGGGGGGCGTCTGGCGGACACGGGAGGCTCCTCGTCTTCGGCGGCCCGGCCGGGCTGCACGTCGAGAGATGCGTGCGCCTGGCCGCCCGCGCTTCCTTGCGCTCTCGCGCGAACTCGGGGACCCACGCGGCGCCTGGGGTCCCGGAACGCGCAAGGGAGTCTACACCGTTCTTCAAGGACTCGTGAACTGAGTCGCGACTGGGAAACGCGCACCCGAGCCCGTCGGAGCGAACTCGGCGAGGCCGGCGGCCTCGACGGCGGGACGCGGCCCTCAGGCCTCCTTGCGCCGCTTCTCGCGCTCGCCGCGATACGTGAGCAGCGGCGCCGCGCCCGTCAGGATGCACTCGCGGGAGATCGTGCAGCCGATCACGTCGGCGCGCGAGGGGATGTCGTACATGACGTCCAGCATGGCCTCTTCGATCACCGCCCGCAGGCCGCGCGCCCCGGTGCCGCGCTTGATGGCGAGCTGAGCGATGGCCCGCAGGGCATCCTCGGTGAAGTCCAGCTTCACCCCTTCCATCTCGAAGAAGCGCTGGTACTGCTTGGTGATGGCGTTCTTGGGCTCGGTCAGGATGGAGACCAGGGCGTCCTCGTCCAGCGAATCCAGGACCCCCACGACCGGCAGCCGGCCCACCAGCTCCGGGATCAGCCCGTAGCGCAGCAGGTCCTCGGGCTCCACGAGCGCGATCAGCTCGCCGATCTTGCGCTCCTCCTTGCTGCGGATGTCGGCGCCGAAGCCCAGCACCTTCTGCCCGACGCGGCGCTCGATGATCTTGTCGAGGCCCTCGAAGGCCCCGCCGCAGATGAAGAGGATGTCCTTGGTGTTCACCTCGATGTACTTCTGCTGCGGATGCTTGCGCCCGCCCTGGGGCGGGACGTTGGCGACCGTGCCCTCCAGGATCTTGAGCAGGGCCTGCTGCACGCCCTCACCGGACACGTCCCGAGTGATGCTCGGGTTCTCGCTCTTGCGGGAGATCTTGTCGATCTCGTCGATGTAGACGATCCCGTGCTCGGCGTTCACCAGGTTGAAGTCGGCCGACTGCAGCAGGCGCACGAGGATGTTCTCGACGTCCTCGCCCACGTAGCCGGCTTCGGTCAGGCAGGTGGCGTCCACGATGGCGAAGGGGACGCGCAGGAAGCGCGCGAGCGTCCGCGCCAGCAGGGTCTTGCCCACGCCGGTGGGGCCGATGAGCACGATGTTGGACTTCTCCAGCTCGATGTCGCCGTGCTGGGGCGGCGAGTAGATGCGCTTGTAGTGGTTGTACACGGCCACCGCCAGCGTCTTCTTCGCGCGGCTCTGGCCCACCACGTAGTCGTCGAGGATGCGCTTGATCTCGGCCGGCTTGGGGAGCTGCCCGGCGGGCGAGGGTTGCTCGCGCTCCAGCTCGCCCTCGAGGATGTCGTTGCAGAGCTTCACGCACTCGCTGCAGATGTACACCGACGGCCCGGACACCAGGCGGGCGACCTCGTCCTGGCCCCGGCCGCAGAAGGAGCAGCGGATCGGATGTGGCGTGGCGATGCGCTTTTTCATCGATCTCCCGGATCGGCCGGCCACCGGCCGGCTAACGGCGCTTTTCGATGATCTCGTCGATCAGGCCGTATTCCTTCGACTCCTCGGCCGACATGAAGTAGTTGCGGTCCGTGTCCTTCTCGATCTGCTCGATGGGCTTGGCGGTGTGCTTGGCCAGGATGACGTTGAGCTGCTCGCGCATCTTGACCATCTCCTTCGTGTAGATCTCGATGTCGGTCGTCTGCCCCTGCGTCCCCCCCATCGGCTGGTGGATCATGATACGCGAATTCGGCAGCGCCGAGCGCTTGCCTTTCGCCCCGGCGGCCAGCAGGACCGCGGCCATGCTCGCCGCCTGGCCCATGCACAGGGTGGCCACGTCGGGCTTGACGAACTGCATCGTGTCGTAGATCGCCAGCCCGGCCGTGACGTAGCCGCCTGGGCTGTGGATGTACAGGTTGATGTCCCGATCCGGGTCCTCGCCCTCGAGGAAGATCATCTGCGCGATCACCAGGTTGGCGACCGTGTCGTCGATCGGCGTGCCGATGAAGATGATGCGGTCCTTGAGCAGCCTCGAGTAGATGTCGTACGCCCGCTCGCCACGCCCCGTCTGCTCCACCACGATGGGAACGAGTCCCATGCCCGGCTCCTCTCCTCGTCCGACCCGGCTCAGCGGCTGGCCGGGACGATCAGCGGCGGCCTGCCCACCGTCTCGTCCTCGATCTCGGCCGCATCGATCAGCCAGTCCAGCGCCTTTCGCTCCAGCAGGGATTCGCGCAGGGCCTCTCGGCGCTCGGCCGCCTGATACCGGGCCCGCACCCGAGCCCCTTGGCGCGGATCCGCCTGCGCCATGCGCTGGATCTCCTCCGCCACCTCCTCGTCGCCGACCGTCAGCTTCTCCTCGCGGGCCACCGCCTCCAGCAGGATCTCCCGCTTGAGCGAGTGTTCCACGCCTGGACGATAGCGCTCCTCGAGCTGCGCGCGCAGATCCTCGGGCAGCGCCCGCCCCTCTGCCGCCTCCTGGATGACCCGTTCCAGCGTGCGTTGGAGCAGCGCGCCGGGCAGGTCGAAGGGATTGCGGCGGATGAGCTCGGCCGTCAGCTCCGAGTCCACCTCGCGCTGCACGCGGACGCGCTCCTCCCCTTCCAGGTTCAGGCGCACGCGCGCGCGCAGCTCGTCGAGCGACTGCAGCCCGAAGACCTCCTTCGCCAGGTTATCGTCCAGCTCCCTCAGCTTCTTCTCCTGGATTTTGCGCACCGAGACCACGTAACGGGCGCTCTTTCCCGCCAGTTCCTGAGCCGCGTAGTCCGCGGGATAGTGGATCTCGACCGTGCGCTCCTGCCCCGCCACCGCGCCGAGGAGCGCGTTCTCCAGGTCGGGCAGGACGCCCGCGGCCCCCAATTCGATGCGCCGGTTCTTCGCCCGGGTGCCCGGCATCCGGCGGCCGCCCGCGTCGAGCCGGGTCGAATCCAGGAGCACGACATCGCCGCGCTCGGCGGAGCGCTCCAGGTCCACGAAGACCGCCGAGTCTTCGCGCAGTTGCTGAAGCACGTGCTCCACCGCGCCATCGTCCACGGGCTTGTGACGGCGCCGGATGCGGATGCCCTTGTAGTCCTTCGCCTCCACCTCGGGCCTCACCTCGACGACCGCCTCGAACCGCAGGGGCTGCCCCGGCCCGAACCGCAGGTTGCGGACCACGGGCGGCACGACCGGGGTCAGCCGTGCCTGATCGATGGCCTCGTTGGTGAGGCGCGGCACGAAGCTCTCGAGGAACTCCTGCTCCACCTCCTGCGCGAAGTGATGCCGCACCAGGTCGAGCGGCACCCGCCCCCTGCGGAAGCCCGGCAGGCTCGCCCGGCGCTGGATCTGCCTGGCCACCTCTTCCAGCCGGCGGTCCACCTCGTCCACCGGGACCTCGATGTCCAGCGTCTGCTGCCAGGTGCCCGTCGCTCGTACCGAGAGATTCATGCCCGCTGTCTCACTCCGCGGCGTGAGGGAACTGCCGTGCGGGGATTCTGCGAGAGGGGGGATTTGAACCCCCACGAGTTTCCCCACCGGATCCTAAATCCGGCGCGTCTGCCAGTTCCGCCACTCTCGCACAAAAGGCCAGGGGGAACCGAAGGCCCCGGGATCCGGGCGTCGCCTCCGATCCGGACACCTCCCGGACCGGAAGCCGCGACAGGATAGACCATATGGAGCGGGCGGTCATCCTGCCCCGGGGTCGCCTTCTCCCCTCCGGCGCCGCCCGAGACACGCACGATCGCTCAGAACCCGATGCTGGCGCTCGCCACCAGGCGATCGTCGTACGAGGTCGCGAGACCGGGCCGCGAGATGCTGCGCCGGAGCGCGGCGAAGTCCACGATCACTCCCTCGAAGTTCCAGCCCAGCCCCAGGGACACGAGCCCCGCGCGCGGCTCGGGCACGCCGCGCTGCTGCTCCTGCCCGATCCCGAGCCGCGCGGTCCAGGGGTCGGGCGCCGCGCGGTACTCGAGCCCCACCGACCACTCGATCTGCCGGCCCGCCGTGAGACCCAGCCCTTCCCACGACTGCGCGCTCCGGCCGCCCAGGGCCCCCAGCACGCGGAGGCCCTCGCTCACGGTGACGCCCGCCGCGCACCCTCCCTCCCACCCCGAGCCCCGTCTCAGCGCGACGGCGGCGGTCGTGTCCAGGGCGAGGGTCCGTACCTGCCAGGTGCCGCTCAGATCCAGGGCGGGGAGATAGCCCAGCGCCGCTCCGACCTGCACGCGCCGATGGGGCGTGAAGCGCACTCCCGCTCGCACGGTCGCCGCGTCGCCGGCGAAATCGAGGTGGTGCGAGCCGTCCGCGGGGCTCCCCGCCGTCTCGACGTAGTCGTACGAGTCGTCCAGCCGCATCCACTCGGCGGCCAGCCCGAAGCGGACGGAGCGCCAGGGCACCGACACGGCGAGCCCGGCGCGCACCTCGCGCTCGGCGCTCGAATTCTTGAACGTGCCGGGCTCGGCCGGGAGCACGTGCGTGTAGGCCTCGTCCTCCTGCCTGAGCGCCGGCTGCCAGGCGTAGAGGGACAGCCCCACGCCCCGGACCGGGTACGAGACGCTTCCCCCCGCGCCATCGAAGTAGCCGGAGTCCTCGCCGTAGTCCCGGCTGTGGGCGCGCAGGTCCTGGCGGCTCACGCGCAGGAAGACGGGCGAGAGCACGATGCCCTTGGACGCGATCGCGGCGGGATTCGCGAAGGGCTCGTCCCCGAGCCAGAGGTTGGCGAGCCCGAGCCCCGCCGCGGCTGCCGAGGGCGGCGCCGTGAGCGTTCCCGGGAAGGCGAAGAGCTGGGGCACGAGGGTGGTCGAGGGCTGCGCCAGCGCCGGGGCGCTCGCGAGCAGCAGGGCGGTCAGGAGCCCGAAGCCGAGGCGGCCGGTGGTCATGATCACGCTCCGTACTTGTCCAGCCGGCCGGCGTTGGCCAGCAGGATCGCCATGAGGTCCTTGCTCGCCAGCAGGCCGAGGCTGCCGAGGCGCGCGCTCTTCTCGTGGAAGCGGGGCAGCTGATCGGCGCCACACAGGGGCGCGTGGACGAGGACGGGCACCGGGTGCCACGAATGCTGCTTGACCGGCACGGGTGTGGAATGGTCGCCGGTGATGCACAGCACCTCGGGCCGCAGCCCGAGCAAGGCGGGCAACGCCTGGTCCACGGCCTCGATGGTCTCCACCTTGGCTTCGAACTTGCCGTCCTCGCCCGCCAGGTCCGTGCCCTTCACGTGGATGAAGAAGAAGTCGTGATCGCTCCAGACACGGCCCGCCGCGGCGAAGGCGTCGGCGGGCGTCTCGCCCACGGGCACCACCTGCATGCCGGCGAGCTGGGCCACGCCCCGGTACATGGGATAGGCGGCCAGCGCCGCGGCGCGCAGGCGGAAGCGCTCGGGGAAGCCGGGGAAGTCGGGGCGCGCGGAGAAGCCCCGCGCGAGCACGGCGTTCGCGGGATGCTCCCCCGCCAGCGTCTTGGCCGCCTGAGCGACGAAGGCGTTCACGAGACGCGCGGTCTTGGCGGCGGCGGCGTCCGAGGCGAGCGGCGCGGCCGCGGGGACGGGCTTGCCCTCCTTGTGGGGGTCCGCGTCGCTCACCTCGCCGGACAGGCCCGGCCCGCGCAGCACGGCGACGAAGCGGTGACCCTTGCCGGGCGTGAGCAGGAGCGCCGTGTCCTCGAGCCGCGGGATCGCGCTCTGCAGCCGCGCCACGAGTCGGGCGCACTCCTCGCTGGAGATGCGCCCGGCCCGCCGGTCGGTCACGACGCCCGCGGCATCGACGGTGCAGAAGTTGGCGCGCGCGGCGACGTCGCCGGGCTTCAGCTCGGCGCCGGCGCCGATGGCCTCGAGCACGCCCCGGCCCACGACGGTCTCGAGCGGGTCGTAGCCGAAGAGGGCGAGGTGCCCCGGACCGCTCCCCGGCGTCACGCCGGGGGCCACGGGCAGGATCCGCCCGAGAGCGCAGCGCGGGACGATCGCGTCCAGGTTCGGCGTGCGCGCCGCTTCGAGGGGCGTGCGCCAGTCGCGCTCGGGATGCGGCAGGTCGCCGAGCCCGTCCAGGACGAGCAGCACGATCCGGCTCGAGCCCGGGAGGACGAGGGATTCCAGCAGGGAATGGTTCACGAGCGCAGCTCCTTCGATGGAGGAAGAGTCGGAGTGGCCCGAAGGCCCAGCGTCCGGCCAGACGGACGGACTCTAATCGGCCTCGTCCGAGTCGGCAAAGCGCCGCCGGCGCCCGGCACGAGGCCCCGAGCGCCGCCGCCCGCCGCCGCACTCGACTCGATTTGTCACTTCGCTGCTCGAACGCGGCCACAATGCTGCTCCTCCACGGCGCGCCGGCTGGCCTTGCCCGTCGCGCGCGGGCTCTCCTATGCTCGCACGGCGTTCCCCGAGCCTTCCCCTTCCCGGCGACGGAGGCGCTCGTCCGATGACGATCCAGAGAGTCGGAGTGGTGGGTTGTGGCCTCATGGGCAGCGGCATCGCGCAAGTGAGCGCGCAGGCCGGCTGCCCGACCGTGGTGCGCGAGGTCTCGCCCCAGGCCCTGGCGAAGGGCCTGGACTCGATCCGTCGCTTCCTCGAAGCCGGCGTGGCGAAGGGCAAGCTCGCCGCGGGCGAGGCCGAGAGGACGCTCGCGAACCTGCGGGGAACGGTCGAGCTGGGCGATCTCGCGGAGTGCGACCTCGTGATCGAGGCGGTGAGCGAGAGCCTGACCCTGAAGCGCGAGGTCTTCGCCTCGCTGGACGGCCTCTGCCGCCCCGAGGCCCTCCTGGCGTCGAACACCTCGAGCCTGTCGATCACGGAGCTGGGCACCTTCGGCCGGCGGCCCGAGCGCGTCCTCGGCCTCCACTTCTTCAATCCGGTTCCGCTCATGAAGCTGGTCGAGGTCGTGCGCGGCCTGCGCACGAGCGACGAGGCCGTGGGCGCGGCCACGGCGTGGTGCCATCTCGTGGGCAAGACCGTGGTGACCGTGCGCGACTCCACCGGCTTCGTGGTGAATCGCCTGCTGGTGCCGTACCTCCTGGACGCCGTGCGCGCCTTCGAGCAGGGGTTGGCGAGCCGGAACGACATCGACGAGGCCATGAAGCTGGGCTGCGGCCACCCCATGGGCCCGCTCCTCCTGGCGGACTACGTGGGCCTCGACACCACCTGCGCGATCGCCGAGATCATGTTCGACGAGTTCCGCGAGCCGCGCTTCGCTCCGCCGCCCCTCCTGCGCCGGATGGTGGTGAGCGGGTTCCTGGGGAGGAAGAGCGGGCGGGGCTTCTACGATTGGAGCACGGAGCCGCCCTCGTGAGCCCCGAGAGGATCCTCCGGCTCGTGCGCCCGCCGTCGCGGCGGTGACGTGCTCACGACCCCGCCCCTCTCGCCTCTGCTCGAGATCGTGGAGCGTCTGGAGCGCGCGGGCATCGTCTGCGCCCTGGGCGGCAGCGGGCTGCTCGCGGCTCTGGACCTCGTGGACGCCGTTCGCGACTGGGATCTGACCGCCGACGCCCCGCTCGAGCGGCTGCTGCCCCTCGCCCGCGGCCTGCGCCACGAGACGACCGGCGGCGACGCCCTGCATGCCGACGCCAAGCTCGTGCTTCCCGACCTGAGCGTGGAGGTCATCGCCCAGTTCGCCTTCCACGTGCCGGGCGGCGTGGTGCGCATCCCCACCGTGGTCAGCGGCTGCTGGCGCGACGTGCCGCTCGCGAGCCCCGAGGCCTGGGCCGTGGCCTACGACCTGCTCGGACGCCCGGCGAAGCGCGACCTGCTCCTGGACCACCTGCGCTCGCGCGGTGGGGACCGCGAGACCATCGTCCGCCTGCTCGCCGAGCCTCTGCCCGAGCGCACGGCCCGCTGGCTTCGCTCCCTCTGAGGGCGCGGGAGCGGGGCCCGCCCGATGGATCCCCGCCCGTGACCTTCATGTACTACTTGAAGGGCGAGCCGGGCGGCGCCCGGTGCCGGCGGAGGCGCGCCGATCAGTCCCCGAGCACCTTCACGAGGACGCGCTTGCGGCGCCGGCCGTCGAACTCGCCGTAGAAGATCTGCTCCCAGGGCCCGAAGTCGAGCTTGCCATCGGTGACGGCGACCACGACCTCGCGCCCCATCACCTGGCGCTTGAGGTGCGCGTCCGCGTTGTCCTCGCCGGTGTCGTTGTGCCGGTATTGGCTCCGCGGCTCGTGCGGAGCCAGGCGCTCCAGCCAGCGCTCGTAGTCGCCATGCAGGCCGGGCTCGTCGTCGTTGATGAAGACGCTGGCCGTGATGTGCATGGCGTTCACCAGCACGAGGCCGTCGCGCACGCCGCTCTCGCGCACGATCCGCTCGACCTCGGGGGTGATGTTCACGAAGCCGCGGCGCGCGGGCACGTTCATCCAGAGGTACTCGGTGCGGGAGCGCATGGAGGCACGATAGCACCCCGCTGCCTCGCGGTGCGGAACGGGGACGAGCCAGCCGGCGACCGGCGACACCTCCGGCGACGCTGAACCCACATTCTCAAGCGAGCGGGGCAATCCCTTGCGCGGCAGCAGGCTCCTCGACATGCTCGTCCCGGCCGGCCTGCGCCCGCCACGGCCCGAGCGGGCAACTCCCGCTCACCCTGCTTCTCCGGCTCCCCCCGCTCGCCCCACCGCCCGAGCCGCTTGCCGTGGGGCAAGGCAGGCGCTTTACTGTTCTCTCGGACATCGACCCCGGTCCCCTGCGACGCCCCGCCTTCTGGCCCTCACCCGGAGCCCGCCCCCCATGAACGACGAGCACGCTTTGATCTACGACTGGAACGAAGCCGGCGAGCGCTGGGAGAGGCCCGCCTACCGCGTCCAGCTCGGGGACGAGACCCTCCGGGACGGGCTGCAGACTCCGTCGGTCCGCAGCCCTGCCCTCGAGGAGAAGATCGAGATCCTCCACCTCATGGACCGGCTGGGCATCGACACGGCCGATCTCGGCCTGCCCGGCGCGGGGCCGAACGCGGTGCGGGACGTGACCCTGTTGGCCCGGGAGATCCGGGACGCGCGGCTGGCCATCCGCGCGAACTGCGCGGCTCGCCCGCTCCGGCGCGACATCGCGCCCATCGTCCAGATCTCCCAGGAAGTGGGAGTGCCCATCGAGGTGTGCGCCTTCGTCGGCTCCTCGCCCATCCGCCAGTACGCCGAGGGCTGGACGCTCGAGGTCATGCGGCGCCACACCGAGGAGGCCGTGAGCTTCGCGGTCGGACAGGGCCTGCGGGTGACGTACGTGACCGAGGACACGGCGCGGGCGAGGCCCGACACGCTGCGCGAGCTTCTCCTCGCCGCGATCGGCAGCGGCGCGCAGCGGCTGTGCCTCTGCGACACCGCCGGACACGCGATCCCCACGGGAGTCGCGAACCTGGTGCGCTTCGCGCGGGAGATCGTGCGCGAGAGCGGCGCCGAGGTGGGGCTCGACTGGCACGGACACTCCGACCGCGGCCTGGCCGTGAGCAACGCGCTCTCGGCGATCCGGGCGGGCGCGAGCCGGGCGCACGGCTGCGCGCTCGGCCTGGGCGAGCGGGTGGGCAACACGCCGCTCGACCAGCTCATGCTGAACCTGCGGCTGCTGGGCTGGATCGAGAACGATCTCACGGCGCTGGACCTCTACTGCCACCGCGTGAGCGAGGCGACGGGCGTGGCGATCCCGCCCAACTATCCGGGCGTGGGCCGGGACGCCTTTCGCACCGGCACGGGCGCGCACGCGAACGCGGTCCTCAAGGCGTTCCGCGCCGGCGAGCACTGGCTCGCGGATCGCGTCTACTCCGGCGTGCCCGCGAGCCTCGTGGGCCGGCACCAGGAGGTCGAGATCGGCCCGGTGAGCGGCGTCAGCAACGCGGTGTGGTGGCTCGAGAGCCACGGCCTCGAGGCCACGCCCGAGCGCACGCAGGCCCTGTTCCAGCGCGCGCGGAGCGTGGACCACGTGCTGAGCGAGACGGAGATCCGCGACACGCTCGCGTCGCTGGACGAGACGCGCGGCGCATGAGCCCGCGCCCCACCGCGCGACTGGCGCCCGTGGCCTCGCTGGCCCTGGGGCTCGGCCTCGCGCTCGCCCCCGCCGCGGCGCGGGCGGCCGCGCCCCAGACTCCTCCGGACTCCGCCGCCTCCCGGATCGTCACCACCTACCTGACGCCCGTCGAGCTGGCCCGGGAGGCCAAGGGGCTCGAGGACATGGGCGCCTATCGGCTGGCCACGTACCAGCTCCGCAAGCTGCGCGAGGTGGCGAAGCCCGACGCGGACCTGGACCTCGAGCTGGCCCTCGACCTGGCTCGCACGGGGCAGCTGGACTCGGCGCGCGTGATCCTCTACGGCTCCCGGTTGAGCGCGGCCCTCGACGACTCCTGCCCGCCGGCGCGGCGTCATCCCTACGCCTGGAACCGGGACGAGCTCTGGACGAACGGCCGGTACGACGGCTGGCCCTGGTACATCGCCCGCGCCCGCGCGGAGGTCGATGGGCGGCTCGGCCGCTGGCGGGACGCCCGGGTCGCCGCGGACCGCGCGCTGGCCGAGCGTCCCCTGTCGGGCCAGGACTGGCTCGTGCTGGCGCTGTGCTCCGCCCATGCCGGCGAGGCGGCCTCGGCCGAGATCCAGGCCCGCATGGCCGTCGCGTTGGACCCCATGCTGCCCGAGGCGCAGTACCTCGAAGGTCTCTTCGCCTGGCGAGCCGGCGGCCGCGCCGAGGCGCTCGCGCAGTTCGACGCGGCGCTGGTCCTCGACTCGCTCTACGAGCCGGCCGTGCGCGCGCGCCAGCGCCTGCGCTTCTTCCCCGGCGCCGCGGCGGATTCGGCGCCGCCGGACTTCCTCACGGGCCCGCGCGCCGCCGCCCTGCTCACCTCCCCGGCGATGCCGAAGATCGAGTCCTTCCAGCAGGTGGATCGCCAGCCAGCCATCCTCTCGCGCATGAAGGTGCCCATCGCGGACTCGCTCGAGCTGCTGGTGAAGCCGGTTCGCCTCGTGCTGCCCGTGCTGGTGGACGAGCGAGGGCGGCCCGTGCTCGTGGACTTGCCGTGGTTCGCGCCCGAGGACCTGCCGCCCCCCTTCGTCTCCCAGCTGCTCGGATCGCTGCCGGGCTGGCGCTTCTCTCCCGCTCTCGCCAACGGTCGCCCCGTGGCGAGTTGGGCCGCCGTCTCGATCACGACCGGCCAGCCCTGAGGCACGCGCCGGAATCCGCGCAACCCCGCGCCCGGCCCCGGCGGCGGGCCGCGGGCGCGCGCGGCCGACGCGGAAAGCAATGGCCGCTCCCCGCGCGCCGGACTAGACTGAAGGAAGGTCCAACCACTCGGGAGTCCCGATGCCCGCGAGCGCCCGTGGTCCGCAGGGAATGGCCGTCGCCCCGATTCTGACCCTGTGCGCCGCCTTGCTCGTCCTGACCGGCGCCATCGGCTCCGCCCGCGCCGACTGGCCCACCGATCCCACGACGAACGTCTACACGCTGATGCTGCCGCAGACCCCGGTCGCGGGATTCGTCCCCGACAGCGCCGGCGGGATGCTGTTCGCGCTCCAGCTCCGGCCGGGGATGCACGACTACACGGCGGCGCAGCGCGTGGATCGCTGGGGCCAGCCGCGCTGGAGCGTGGATTCGGGTCTCTCCCTCGGGATTGCCGTCTTCTCCTACATCCCGATCGTCAACTATCCCGGGCAGGGTCCGATGCTCGCGTCGGATGGCGGCGGCGGAGCCTATCTGGCCTGGATCGATTTCGACGACCTGAGCACGGGCAACGTTCAGGCCCAGCACCTCACGGCCGACGGCACCCGGACGTGGTCTCCGAGCTCGAATCCCTCGGGGGTGGCGCTCACGACCCAAGGAGCCCAGTTCCCCTACTACCTGCCGACGGCCGCGCCCGACGGCCGGGGCGGAGTGCTCGTCGCGTGGCTCGACGTCAGCGCTCCCGGCTACTTCGTGCAGAGGCTCGGCGGGAACGGGCTCGCCCGCTGGACCGCGGGGGGCGTGCCTCTGGGGGCCCCGAACGCCGTCAACTGGATGGACGTGGTCGCCGACGGCGCGGGCGGCGCGATCGTCCTCGCCGCCGGCGCCTCTGGCGTCTTCGCCCAGCGCGTGGACTCCACGGGCGCCGTGCGGTGGTCGCCGGGCTGGGCGAGGCTCTCCGCCACCAGCGTGAACGCCGATGCCTACACGGACTTCGATCCCTTCCTGCGCGACCTCAAGGCCGCGTCGGACGGGGCCGGGGGCGCCGTGGTCGCGTGGACGGATCCACGCGAGTCGGGTGACCTCTACGCGCAGCGCGTGGATTCGACGGGTGCGCTGCGCTGGGGGAGCGATGGGGCGGTCGTGTGCGCCCTGCCGGGAGCCCAGAGCGCGCCCCGGTGCGCCGGCGACGGGAGCGGCGGCGTGATCGTGGCCTGGCAGGATCTGCGCAACGGGACGGACGAGGACATCTACGCCCAGCGGATCGACGCCTCGGGCGTCGCGCGCTGGACGCCGAACGGCCTGCCGCTCTGCGTCCAGCCCCACGACCAGGTGACGCCCACCCTTGCCGGCGTCCCTTCGGGCGGCGCGGTCGTGGCCTGGCGCGACTCCCGCGCCGATTCCCTGGGGGACATCTATGCGCAGTACGTGGACGGCGACGGCAGCCGCCACTGGCGGCTGGACGGGGCGCCGGTCTGCACGGCCACGACCGGGCAGGCGGACCCGTTCCTCGTCTCCGATGGGGGCAACGGGGGCATCGTGGCCTGGTTCGACAGCCGGGGCGCCATCTACTCCCAGCGCACGCCCGTGAACGCCAGCGTGCCCGTGCTGGTCTCGGTGGCGGAGGCCGAAGCGAGCGCGGGGCGCGTGCGGGTGACCTGGCTCTGCACCGGATCCGCGCAGGCCTTCACGATTCAGCGCCGAGAGGACGCCGGGCCGTGGGCGGATCGCGGCCTCGCCTCGCCCGACGGCACGGGCCGCATCGAGCTCGAGGACCGCGACGTGCTTCCGGGGCACCGCTACGGCTACCGCCTGGCCGCGGGCCCGGCACCCGAGGCGGAGCGCTTCGGCGAGGTTGCGGTGGACGTGCCGCTGGCGGCTCGGTTCGCCCTGCACGGAGCCCGGCCCAATCCCAGCGCCGGCCCCCTCGTGATCGCGCTCTCCCTGATCGGCCGCGGCCCGGCCCGGATCGAGCTGCTGGACCTCGCCGGCCGGCGCCTGCTCGCCCGCGAGCTGAGCGACCTCGGCCCCGGCGAGCACGTGCTCCGGCCCTGGGAAGGGGCCTCCCCCGCGCCGGGGCTCTACCTCCTGCGCCTGAGCGAAGGGGAGCGCTCCGCCACGGCGAAGGTGCTGCTCACCCGCTGACGCCGAACGCCGCCCGCTCTGGGGCGGCGTTCTCGTCCGGCCCGGGACGGGCCGTCAGCGCTCGCTCGAGTTCTCGCTGTGCGGCGAGAGCCGCCGCTCGATCCAGCGGTACCACTCGAGCACGATCAGGGTGAGCACCGTGCCCACGATGGCGAGGGTGTACGCATGGACGCCGACCGACGTGCCGATCGCGGCCACGATCCAGATGCTGGCGGCGGTGGTGAGGCCCGCCACGTAGCCCTCCTGGCGCATGATGCTGCCCGCGCCCAGGAAGCCCACGCCCGTGATGACGCCGTGCACGATGCGCGTGGGATCGAAGGAGCGCATGCCGAAGCTGGCGATCGCGTGCGGTGCCTCGAGCACGAACATGGTCGAGCCCAGGCACACGAGCACGTGCGTGCGCAGCCCAGCCGGCTTGCGTCCCAGTTGCCGCTCCCAGCCCACCAGGGTGCCGAGCAGGGTCGAGAGCACCATGGCGATCACGTCGTGAAGCTGCGTCGAATCCACGTCACCTCCGCTGGAACTTCGCCGGGCGCTTCTCGAGAAACGCCTGCAGCCCCTCGTGCATGTCCTCGCTGGCCGCGATCATCCCGAAGAGGCCGCGCTCCAGGCGCAGCCCCGCGCCCAGCGGCAGTTCGGCGCCCCGCAGCACGGCCTCGAGCGCGGCCGCCACGGCCAGCGGCCCGTTCTTCAGGATGGCCAGGGCCAGCCTCACCGCTTCCTCGAGCGCCTGCCCCGCTGGCACCACCCGGCTCACGATCCCGAGCGCGAGGGCTTCCTCGGCCTTCACCCGCCGCCCGGACGTGATCAGCTCGAGCGCGGGCCCGAGGCCCACCAGGCGGGGCAGCCGCTGGGTTCCCCCGTAGCCGGGGATGATGCCCAGGCTCACCTCGGGAAGGCCGAAGACGGCGTTCTCGGAGGCGACGCGGACGTGGCAAGCCAGGGCCAGCTCGCAGCCGCCGCCCAGGGCGAAGCCGTTCACCGCCGCGATCACCGGCTTCGGCGAGCGTTCCAGCTGGTCCATGACGCCCTGCCCGTACCCGGAGACCGCTTCGGCCTCGCGCGGACCCAGCGCCGCCAGCTCGGCGATGTCGGCGCCCGAGACGAAGCTCCTCTCCCCCGCCCCCGTCACCACCAGCGCCGCCGACTCGGGTCGGGCGACGAAGGCGGCCACCGCGCGCTCGATCTCCGCCAGCGTGGCGCGGTTCAGGGCGTTGAGCTTGTCGGGCCGGTTCACGGTCAATACCGTCACCGGCCCACGCTCCTCGACGAGGAGGTTCCCGTACGATTCGGCGTGACCCGTGTCCATGCGAAGCCTCGCTGGTCCGGCGGCCCTCGAAGGCGAGTCGCGCCGCCCGAAGATGGTGCAGTGAACGAGGCGCCAGTATAGGAATGGGCGCCTGGGACAGGCAAGACCTGAACGTCGCCTCGCCATCCCGAGGAGCCGCCGCGCGATCGCGCGCGGGCCGGGCGACCCGGGCGACCGGTGGCCTCGGCAGGGGGCCCACGGGGCGCCGCGGCCGGCGAGCGGGTACGCACACTTGTGCCGCCCCCTGGCGCTGCCTAGACTGGGGACCACTTTCCCGTGGAGATGCCGTGACGCCGACCCCTCCGGCAGCCGAAGCCGACTCCGAGCGACTCCGCAAGGCCCTGCACTTCCTGGCCGAGCTGGGCCAGGTCGTGGCCTCGAATCGCGAGCTGCAGCCCATCCTCGACTGGATCGTGCTGAAGACGACGCAGCTCCTCGGGGCCGATGAAGGCTGTCTCCGCCTGCTCGAGGGGGATGCCACGATGCCCACCTCGCGGACCATGATCAAGAAGCAGACGCAGGGCATCGCCTCGGGCTCGTGGCCTCCCATCCTGGCGATGAGCGTGACCGGGTATCTGCTGCATCGCGGCGATCACGTGGCCACGCCCGACATCCTGAGCGACGAGCGCTTCCAGGGGCTGCGCGGGATCGAGACGCGCGTGCGCGGCCTGCTGGCCGTCCCGCTTCGGCTCGAGAGCCGCATCACCGGGCTGCTGGCCGTGACCGAGGCGGTGCCGGGACGCCGCTGGACGCGGGACGACATCGAGCTGCTCGCCATCGTGGCCGGCCACTCGGCGGGGGTCATCGAGCAGGCCAGGCTCCGGGTCGAGGCGGAAGAGAAGAAGAGGCTGGAGGAGGAGGCGAGGCGCCTCGACCACGAGCTCGATCAGGCGCGGGCCACGCAGATGCGGCTCGTACCCGAGCGCCCCCTGCGGCTGGGAGGCTGGGAGGTCGCCGGCCGCGTGACGCCGGCCCGGCAGGTGGGCGGGGATTCGTTCGACTACTTCGTCGTGGGCGGGCGGCGCCTGGGGTTCTCGATCGGCGATGTCTCCGGCAAGGGCCTGCCGGCCGCGCTGCTGATGATGACCGCCCAGGGATACCTGCGCGTGTTCTGCAGCACGGACCGTCCGCTCCCCGAGAAGCTGCGCCTGCTCAACCAGGGCGTGACGCGCTCGGCCGAGCCGGGGAAGTTCATCACGCTCTTCTACGGGGAGCTGGATCCGGAGGATGGCGTCGTCCGCTACGTGAACGCCGGGCACAACTACCCGCTGGTCCGCCGCCGGGACGGCGGCCTCGAGGCGCTCGCCGAGGGCGGGCTCGTGCTGGGCTTCGCCGAGGACTTCGCCTACACGGAGGGACAGGTTCGTCTGGCCGCGGGGGACGCGCTGCTGCTCTACAGCGATGGCGCCTCGGAGGCGATGGACCTGCGACGGCAGGAGTTCGGCGAGGAGCGGCTGCGCCAGGCCTGGCGCGGCTGCGCGACGCTCTCGCCCGAGGCCGCCGTGGCCAAGCTCATGGCGGAGCTGGAGGCGTTCCGGGCCGGCGCGCCGCAGAGCGACGACGTCACCCTGGTGATCCTGGGTTCCCTCTGATCTCGCCCCCGCGCCGCGGAGTCCGCCCGAAGTGAAGCGCGTCGTCCTGCTCCTGATCCTCCTGGCGCTCGCCGGCCTCGCCGTGCTCGTGGCCCTCTCCGCGGCGCGGGCCGGCCTCTACGACGTGAAGTCGCTCGCCCGCACCACCCCGCCCCGCACGGCGCTGATGCGCGAGCGCGAGGCCCAGGCGCGCCAGCGGGGACGGCCCTACTCCATCCGCCAGATCTGGGTGCCGTACGAGCGCATCTCCCCCCTGCTCCGCCGGGCCGTGCTGACCGCGGAGGACGACGCCTTCTACCAGCACGGGGGCCTGGATTGGGACGAGCTGGCGGCCTCGGCGCGCCGCAACCTGGAAGCGGGCCGCGTGGTGCGCGGCGGCAGCACGATCACCCAGCAGCTGGCCAAGAACCTCTATCTCGGCGATCGCCGGACGCTCACCCGCAAGCTCACCGAGATGTTCCTGGCGCCGCGCATGGAGCGGGCGCTCTCCAAGCGCCGCATCTTCGAGCTGTACCTGAACCTGATCGAGTGGGGCGACGGGATCTACGGGGCCGAGGCCGCGGCCCGCGCGGACTTCGGCGTCTCGGCCTCGGCGCTCACGCCCCGCCAGGCGTTGCTCCTGGCCGCGGTCATCATCAACCCGCGGCGCTTCTCCGTGCTCGCTCCGCCCCGGCGCATCGAGCGGCGCGTGCGCATGATCGCGGGGCGCATGCACCGCCGCGGCTTCCTCGACGACGTGCAGTACGCCGAGGCCATCGGCGCGCCGCCGCCTCTCCCACCCGTTCCCGCCTTCGACTCCAGCGCCGCGGCGGCGGAATCGCTCGGGCTCGCACGGCCGGAAAGCGTCGCGGCCGAGAGCGCGCGGGGGGCGCCCCCCGAGTCGGCCGGCGGCCGCTGAGCCGGCGGCGGCTCAGCCCGCGCCGAGCGCCTCCTTCACCAGCCGCGAGACCGTGGCCCCCTCGGCGCGCCCCTTCACCTGCGCCATCACCGCGCCCATCACCCGGCCCATGTCCCTGGGCCCCGCGGCGCCGGTGCGGGCCACGACTTCGCCCACCACCGCCCGCAGCTCCTCCTCCGCGAGCATCTGCGGCAGGTAGCGCCGGGTGACGGCGATCTCCTCCTCCTCGCGCCCGACCAGATCGTCCCGGCCCACCTTCCGCAGCTCCTCGATGGTCTCCCGGCGCTTCTTCGCGTAGCGCTGGAGCACCTCGATCTCCTCGTCGCGGGACAGCGGCTCCTCCTTCGCCTTCTTGGTCTTGGCCTCCATGAGCGCCGCCTTGAGCATGCGCAGCGTGCTCAACGTGGCCGCGTCGCGCGACTTCATCGCCGCCGTCAGGTCGCCCTGGACTCGCTGGAGAATGGATTCGTCGGTCATGCCGCCCCTCCGGCCGCCGCGCGCGTCTCCGTGAAGGCGCGGACGGCCCGTTGAAACGTGTCGAGCGCGGCCGCGCAGCGCTCGGGCTCTCCGCCCAGGCCGAGACGCACGCCGCGCGGCTCCCCGAAGAATCGCCCCGGCGGCACGAGCAGGCCATGGCGCTCGGCCGCCTGCGCGGCGAACGCGTCTCCCTCGCCCGCGCCCGGGAACAGCACGAACGTCGTCGTCCCCTCGCCGGCGACGCGCGCGTCACACGACAGGCCGCCCGCGACGAGCCGGCGCCAGTGCGCGCGGTTGCGCGCGAGAAGCGTGCGGGCGCGCTCGCGCAGGGCGCCGAGGTGGGGCACGAGGGCCAGCGCCAGCGCGGCCGAGAGCCGCGACGGCTCCACCGAGAGCGCGTTCTGGGCCTCGGCGCAGCGGCCCAGCACCTCGGCGCTGCCCGAGACCCAGCCGATCCGCAGGGCGCCGAGCCCGTAGACCTTGGTGAGCGTGGAGGTCGTCACCCAGCGCTCGGAGAGCGCGCTCCACGTCCCCGGCGCCCGGGCGGAGGCTTCCCGAAAGGTCTCGTCGCAGACGAGCCAGAGGCCACGTTTCTCCGCCAGCACCGTGAGGGCCGCGGCGTCCTCGCTCTCCAGGGCCACGCCGCTCGGGTTGTGCAGGTCGGTGAGCAGGACGAGACGGGTGCGGGGCCCGAGGGCGGCTTCGACCGCCTCGCTCAGGCCCCCGTAGGCGCGCTCGGGCCGGCGCGCGAAGGTGCGCACCCGGACCCCGAAGTAGTGCGGCATCGTCCGATGGGGCTCGTAGCCGGGCAGCTCGAGCAGCGCCTCGTCCCCGGGTCCGAGCAGCGCCGCCAGCGCGCAGGCGTTCGCCTCGCTGGCCCCCGCCGTGACGAGCACGCGGCCCCCCGGCGCGCCCAGCCGGGCGGCGAGCGCCCGCTCGAGCGCCGGGATCGGATCCCGGCCCACGGCCGGCAGCCCCGCCGCGTGCGGCAGGCCGAGCGCTTCGAGGTCGGGCGAGGCCACGGCGCTGTCGGCGAGGCTCAGGGGCCAGCGGCCCTGCTGGGCCTTGCTCCAGGCCAGGTGCTCCAGAGTCGGGCGATCCATGGACCGAGGAGCATAGCACGGCCCCCGCCGGGGCCGGCGCCGGCGGGTGGCTCGCGGCGGCCGATAGGAATAGATTCGGGGCGCAGTGACGGAGACTCCTCGCCATCGCGCGCCCGCCCGGAGGACGACAGTCCTCGGCGTGAGCATTCGCGCCCGCCTCATCCTGCTCGTGCTCGTCGCCGTCGTTCCCTTCGTCGCCCTGACGATCCACGATCTCCGGGACCGCTTCCACGAGCGCCACGACGCCGTGGAGCGCCGCGCCCTGAGCGTGGCGCGGCTCCTGGCCGCGCGGCTGGACGATCATCTCGACGACATCGACTCGCTCCTCGTCGAGGCCTCGGACATCGTGGCCGTGGATGCCGCGAGCCTGCGGCCGGGTCCTGGCTGGTCGGACACGCTGCAGGCGCGCCTGCCTCCCGAGTACCGGATGGTCGAGGTGAATCCGCTCGCCGGACGACCCAGCGAGGCCGTGCTCAGCATGACCGTGATCCCGCCGCTGCCCGTGCGCCCCGGCGCCCGCCAGACCCTCACCTTCGCGCGCACGATCCTGGGGGCCGGCGGCAGACCGATCGCCGCGGCGACGCTGACCCTCGGCGTGGACAGCCTGCAGCACATCCTGGACCCCGGCGGCCTGCCCCCGCGCTCGGAGGTCAACCTCTTCGACGAGCACGGCATCCTGCTGGCCCGCGAGCCCGACGCCGAGCACTGGACCGGGAGCGACTGGTCGCGCCTGCCCTTCGTCCGCGAGGCGCTGCTCCATCCCGAGGGAGTCGAGCCGGCGGTCGGACGGGACGGGATCCGGCGGCTCTCGGGCTTCGCCTCCACGCACACCGTGCCCTGGCGGGTTCATGTCAGCATCCCGACCGCCGTGGTCGACGCCGAGGAGCGCGTGGCGCTGTGGCACGACCTGGTCGTGGTCGCCGCCACGCTGCTGCTGGCGCTGGCCCTGGCCTCGGTGCTGGGCAGCCTGACCACGCGGCCCCTGCGTCGCCTCGCCAGCGACGCCGCCGCCCTGAGCGCCGGCGATCTCTCGCGCCGCAGCGCGGTGTCCTCGGGGGACGAGGTCGGCGAGCTGGCGCTGGCCTTCAACCGCATGGCCGCGGCGCTGGAGCGTCGCACGAGCGACCTGGCCGACCGTGAGCGACAGTACCGGGAGCTGTTCGAGGAGAACCCGCTGCCGATGATCGTCTACGCGGAGGAGGACCTGCGCATCCTGGACGTGAACCAGGCGGCGCTGGAGCACTACGGCTGGACGCGCGCGGAGTTCCTGCGGCTCACCATCGACGACATCCGCCCCCCGGAGGACGTCCCCGCGCTGCACGCGTACCTGGCCCAGGCCCCGGCCGCGCACCGGCACCCCGGGGTCTGGCGCCACCGGCGCAAGGACGGGAGCACGATGGACGTGGAGCTGACCTCGCACGCCATCGGCTTCGCCGGACGCCGGGCCCGCATCGTGCTCGTCAACGACGTCACGGAGCGCCTCCTGAACGAGCAGGCCATGCGGCGCTTCACCGAGGAGCTGGAGCAGCGGGTGGAGCGGCGCACCGCCGAGCTGCAGGAGGCCAACCAGGAGCTCGAGACCTTCAGCTTCTCGGTGTCCCACGACCTGCGCGCCCCCCTGCGCTCGATCGAGGGCTTCGCGCGGATGCTCGAGGAGCGCGTCGGCTCGCACCTGGACACCGAAGGGCACCGGCTGCTGGGCGTCATCACCGCGAACGCCCGGCGCATGGCCCAGCTCATCGACGACATGCTGGCGTTCTCGCGCAGCAGCCGGCAGCCGCTGCGCGCCGCGAGTGTGGACATGACCCGTTTGGCGACCGAAGCCTGGGCCGAGGTGCAGGCCCAGGCCGGCGGCCGCGCGCTGCGCTTCACCCTGGGCGAGCTGCCGCCCGCCCGGGGCGACCGGGCGATGCTCCGGCAGGTGCTGGTGAACCTGCTGTCCAACGCCGCCAAGTACACGCGCGGCCGGCCCGTCGCCCTCGTCTCCATGCAGGCCCACGAGGCGGGCGAGCAGATCGAGTACTACGTGCGCGACAACGGCACCGGCTTCGATCCGGCCCACAGCGGCCGCCTCTTCCAGATGTTCCAGCGCCTGCACTCGGCGGAGGAGTTCGAAGGCACGGGTGCGGGCCTGGCGATCGTGGCGCGGATCGTGCGGCGGCACGGCGGCCGCGTGTGGGCGGAGGGGATGCCGGACGGCGGCGCGACCTTCCACTTCACGCTGCCGCGCGTGCCGGCGGAGCCCGACGGCTCGCCGGACCCGGAGATCCCGCGGCCGTCCGGGGCGGCGTAGGCGAGGGAGGCGCGTCGCCCCCGCTAGGGCGACGGCAGCGGCCCTTCGACCCCCAGCGTCCAGACCACGTTGTCCAGGTCGGTGAAGTCGTAGCGGTTGTTCCGCTCGACGCCGAGCCGCAGCCAGCGAACCTTCGCGTCCAGAGCCCAGCCCAGCGTGCGCCGGCTCGCGGGAGCCACGACCACCTGGAGCCAGTCGTTCCGCCAGTCCGCCAGGCGCACGCGCAGCGGCGCCACCCAGAGCCCGCCGCTCCGCGGGTCGTGGATGAGGGTCGCCGAGGCGAAGCTGTAGTCGGCCCAGTAGAAGTCCAGCCCGCCGTCGTAGACCCACTGGGCGCGGCCCGCCGCCACGATGGGGCTCGCCTCCGCCCGGCCCACGAGGTGGCGGCCGAGCACCTGCTCGCTGCCCAGCCAGTAGCGCTCCTGGTCCAGCTCGTGCCGCCACTGCACGGTGTAGACCGAGCGCCGCGCGTCGCGCAGGTGGAGCCCCACCTCCGGGCGGAACTGATCCGGGCCGCGCACGAAGTCCCACACCTCGAGCTGCACGTGGAAGGGACCCGGCACCCAGTAGGCGAGCACGTCGCGCAGGTCGTTGGCGTTGCTGAAGGCCCAGTAGCGGAACTGGGCCCCGGCGTAGGGCTGCGGGCCCGCGCCGGCGCGGACCGGCGCCAGCAGGGCCAGCACGAGGGACACGGCCGCGAGCCGCCGCGCGCGCTTCATGCGATCCGATCCTTCGGCCCGCGGCGCGGCCGCATGCTCCCGGTCACGTAGCGGAGCCAGAACCACGCCGGCAGCGCCAGCGTGCGGAGCAAGGTGTTGAGCCCACCGTACACGGGATAGGCGAGCAGCACCGCCAGGGAGCTGCGCTGCCGGGTGCCCGGCAGCCGCACGATGAGCCAGGGATACGTCTCGAAGGTCAGGTAGAGCAGATAGACGACCAGCCCCCAGATCCGTAGCCCGGGAGTGAGGGCGATGGCCACCATGGACCATACCTTGAGCGGATCGCTCACGACCGTGTACAGGTTGTAGGCCATCTCGTAGCGGAGGCGCCAGGACGCGCCCCGGCGCACCAGCAGCCGGACGAAGTTGGCCACCTGGTGGTAGAGCCCCGGATACCAGCCCAGCGTGCGCTGGCGGAGCCACTGCCGCCACGACCACGGCGCCACCGTCCAGATCGTCTGGTTGGCGAAGACGATGCGGCCGCCGTTCAGCAGGCTGATGATCGTGCGCTGCAGGTCCTCCCCCTGGAAGACGTTGGTGTGCACGTGGTGGTAGCGGTGCAGGTCGGCCGTGCGGAAGAGGCCGGCCGCCCCCGAGACGCAGCTCACGGACTGGCTCACGTCGTGGAAGCGCCGCCCGATCTCCATGCTCTTGCCGTACTCGTAGCGCTGCAGACTCCCCAGGAAGTTGTCCCCGTGGGCTCCGCCGCGGTTGCGGCGGTCGGGGAGCACGCGGAAGGCGACCGCGTCGTAGCCGTCCTCGGAGAGGAGCGAGGTGGGCAGGCGCGAGTCGCCGATGCGGCTGTCGTCGTCGAGGATGAGCGTGTAGGGCGTCTGCACGCGATACACCGCGTAGTGGATGGCGGAAGCCTTGCCCTTGCTTCGCCTGAAGCGGTGCACCTGGCAGCCGAGCGCGCGCGCGACCTCGGAGGTCGCGTCCACGCTGCCGTCGTCCACGACCAGGATCCGCTCGCGGGGAAGCTGCTTGGCGAGATCCGCGATCGTCTCGGGGAGCTGCTCGGCCCCGTTGCGGCAGGCGATCACCGCCGTGACGAGCGACGGGTCGCTGGTGAAGGTGCGCTCCTGGCTGCGCCCCAGCAGCTCCACGAGCAGCTTGACGAAGTCGACCAGGACGCAGAAGAGCACGACGAACACGATGCTGTGCGTCCAGGCGACCGCGGCCACGAAGCCTCCGGGAGCGAGCTGGCCAGGGATGGAGAGGGGTTCTCCGAGTTATCGGCCAGGCCGGGAGAGGCTTGAGGCGGAGGGACGGCAGCCGCCCCGAGGCGGAGGCCGCGGATGACCCTTGACCGTCTTCCCCCGCCTCCCTAGGCTCCGCCGTCGTCTCCCTGGATCGGAGGTCTCCGTGAATCGAGAAGAGCGACTGGCCGAGCTGCGCCGGCGGCGCGAGCAGGCCCTGGCCGGCGGCGGGCCGGAGCGGATCGCGCGCATCCACGAGCGCGGCGTCCTCACGGCCCGCGAGCGTCTGGAGCTGCTGCTGGACCCGGGCTCGTTCGTCGAGACCGGCGCCTTCGTCACCCACCGCGCGACCGGCTTCGGCATGGAGAAGCGCAGGATCACCGGCGACGGCGTCGTGGCGGGCTGGGGCACGGTCGAGGGCCGCCTCGTCTACGTCTTCGCGCAGGACTTCAGCGTCTTCGGCGGCACGATGAGCGAGGCGAACGGGCGGAAGATCTGCGCCCTCATGGACCTCGCCCTGGAGAACGGCGCGCCCATCGTCGGGCTCAACGACTCGGGCGGGGCGCGCATCCAGGAAGGCGTGGCCTCGCTCGGCGCCTACGCGGAGGTCTTCCTGCGCAACACGCTCGCCTCGGGCGTGGTCCCGCAGATCTCCGCCATCCTCGGGCCGTGCGCCGGCGGCGCCGTCTACTCCCCCGCCATCACCGACTTCACCCTCATGGTCGAGGGCACGAGCCACATGTTCGTGACGGGCCCCGAGGTCATCAAGGCGGTGACCGCCGAGGAGGTCACCTTCGAGGACCTCGGCGGAGCGATGACCCACAACACGAAGAGCGGGGTGGCCCACTTCGCGGCCCGCGACGACGCCGATTGCCTCCGCCAGGTGCGCCGTCTGCTCTCGTTCCTCCCCGCCAACAACCGGGAGGAGCCGCCGCGGGCGAGCCCGCGGGATCCCATCGAGCGCCGCGACCCGGCCCTCGCCTCCCTGGTGCCGGACGCGGCGGACCAGCCGTACGACATGAAGGAGGTCGTGCGCCGCGTGGTGGACGACGGCGACTTCTTCGAGGTGCACGAGCGCTTCGCGCCGAACCTGGTCGTGGGCTTCGCCCGCCTGAACGGCCGGCCCGTGGGCATCGTGGGCAATCAGCCCCGCGTGCTGGCCGGCGTGCTCGACATCGACTCCTCCGTCAAGGGGGCGCGCTTCGTGCGCTTCTGCGACGCCTTCAACCTCCCCCTCGTGACCTTCGAGGACGTGCCCGGCTTCCTGCCCGGCACGCGGCAGGAATGGGGCGGCATCATCCGGCACGGCGCCAAGCTG
The DNA here is from genome assembly GCA_033853925.1 of Candidatus Eiseniibacteriota bacterium. Taxonomy (GTDB): domain Bacteria; phylum Eisenbacteria; class RBG-16-71-46; order RBG-16-71-46; family RBG-16-71-46; genus JANXPZ01. The sequence goes on along the minus strand of JAWOLC010000017.1, from coordinate 13,892 downwards.
CTGTACGCCTACTGCGAGGCCACCGTGCCGAAGCTCACGGTGGTCGTGCGCAAGGCGTACGGGGGCGCGTACGACGTGATGTCGAGCAAGCACATCCGCGGCGACTACAACGTGGCCTGGCCCAGCGCCGAGATGGCGGTGATGGGCGCCGAAGGCGCGGTCAACATCCTGCACCGCGAGCGGCTGGCTCGCGCCGCCGACGCGGCCGCGGAGCGGAAGCGCCTCGTGGACGAATACAACGAGGCCTTCGCCTCGCCCTGGGCCGCGGCCGAGCTGGGGTATCTCGACGACGTCATCGAGCCCCAGGACACGCGGCCGCGGCTGATCGCCGCGCTGGAGATGCTCCGCGACAAGCGACAGAGCCTCCCCTGGAAGCGGCACGGCAACCCGCCCCTGTAGGTCCGAGCGACGGCCGACGCCCGCCCCGCCTCCTTGGAGGCGGGCCGCCTCGCGGCGCGCCTCGGCCGCTCAGTAGCTGTGCTCGTCCAGGCGCACGGGCCCCTGGAAGCGACGGTAGATGTAGATCGTGTAGGCGATGACGAAGGGCATGCCGACCAGGGCGACGATCAACATGACCCGCAGCGTGAGCGGCGACGAAGCCGCGTTCGCCACCGTGAGCGGCATGCCGGAACCGAGGGCCGGCACCAGGGCGGGATAGAGACCCAGCCCCACGACGACCCAGAGGAGCGCGATCGCGGCCGACGAGAGCAGCAAGGCCACGGCCGGCCGCCTCCCGGCCAGCAGCACCCGGTAGCCGGCCAGCGCCGCGACGAATCCCAGCGGGGCGAGCCAGGCGAGCGGATTGCCGAAGGCGCGCCACGCCTGCGGCAGCGCCAGGCGCGAGTAGACCGTCGCCACGACCCAGAGCCCGACGAAAGCCAGCCAGGCGCCCCGGGCCCAGGCCCGCGCCCGCTCGCGCACGGGGCCTTCGCACTTGAGGGCCAGCCAGGCCGCGCCCTGCACGAGGAACATCGCCACGGAGAGGAGCCCCGCCAGCAGCGCGAACGGGTTCAGCAGGCCGAGGAAGGTGCCGGCGAATTCCTGCTCGCCGTCGAGCGGCAGCCCGCGCAGGAGGTTCCCGACGGCCACGCCGAAGAGCAGCGACGGCAGGAACGACGAGACGGCGAAGGCGCCGTCCCAGGCGCGCCGCCACCCGGGAGCCGGCAGCTTGCTGCGGAACTCGAGGCACACGGCGCGCAGGACGAGCGCGGCCAGCACCAGCATCAGCGCCAGGTAGAGCCCCGAGAAGACGGTCGCATAGACCCTGGGGAAGGCGGCGAAGATCGCGCCCCCTCCCGTGAGCAGCCAGACCTCGTTGCCGTCCCACACGGGGCCCACGGCGTTGATCACCTGGCGCCGCTCCCGGTCGTCGCGCGCGACGAACAGGTGCAGCATCCCCGCGCCGAGGTCCAGGCCGTCCAGGACGGCGTAGCCCGCGAGCAGCAGGCCGACGAGCAGGAACCAGGCGGTCTCAAGCGACATGGGACACCTCCGCGGCCGGCGCGCCTGCGGCCTCGGGCCCGTGGACGATCTCGCGGCGCAGCAGGTAGAGCCAGAGGGCGCCGAGCAGCACGTCGAGGGCGGCGAAGAGCCCGATCGAGAGGAGCAGCGCGGGCGCTCCCACGACCTTCGAGACGGCGTCGCGCGTGCGCAGGACGCCATACACGATCCAGGGCTGGCGCCCCACCTCGGCGGTCAGCCAGCCGAGCTGGATGGCGAGCATCGGCAGGGGGATCGCCCAGACCATCACCCGCTGCCACCCATGCGCGCGCTCCAGCCGCCCCCGCCAGAGGAGCAGGACCCCGATCAGCGAGAGCAGCAGCAGCAGGTTCCCGACGATCACCATGTTGTGGAAGGAGAGGAAGGTGACGGCGACGGGCGGCCAGTCCTGGAGGGGGAAGGCCCGCAGTCCCACCACGGGAGCCTCGAAGTTGCCGAAGGCCAGCCACGAGGTGAGGCGGGTGATCAGGAACTCGGGTCCTTCCCGCGGAGCCTGCTGGGTGGGCGGCAAGGAGAAGAGGATCAGCGGCGCGCCCTTCTGCGTCGTCCACAGCCCCTCCATGGCCGCGAACTTGGCGTGCTGCGTGTGCGCCACCTGCTTGGCGTGGCGATCCCCGGTCGCGAAGCTGAGCAGGCTGGCGATCAGTGCCATCACGGTGCCCAGGCGGAGCGTGACCCGCGCCACGTCCGAGCCGCGGCCCTTGAGGTAGTACCACGCGCCGACGCCGGCCATGAGGAACGCCCCCATGCACGCGGACGCGGCGACCGTATGGGCGAGGCGCGGCAGGGTCGAGGCGTTGAAGACGGCTGCCCAGAAGTCGGTCAGCTCGGCGTGGCCGCTCACGAGCCGGTAGCCCGCGGGCGTCTGCATCCAGGAATTGGCGACCAGGATCCAGAACGCCGAGAGCACCGTGCCCAGCGCGATCAGCAGCGACGAGAGCCAGCGCACGAAGGAGGAGATGCGCCGGCGGCCCAGGACCAGCAGTCCCACGAAGCCCGACTCGAGGAAGAAGGCGAAGACGCCTTCGGCCGCCAGCGGGGCGCCGAAGACGTCGCCCACGAAGCGCGAGTACGAGGCCCAGTTCGTGCCGAACTCGAACTCCATGACGATGCCGCTCGCCACGCCGACCACGAAGGTCACAGCGAAGACCTTGATCCACAGGTCCGAGGCCCGCCGGTACACGTCACGGCCGGTGCGCCAGCGCGCGGTCTCGAGCAGGAAGATCAGGAAGGCGAGGCCGATGGAGATCGGGGGAAACAGGAAGTGGAACATCACGGTGAGGGAGAACTGAAGTCGCGCCAGCCAGACGACGTCCATGAAGCCTCCACGCGGCCTGGAGTCCCTGCGCCGAACCGATTCGCGGCCGCGCGCAAGCTAGCACAGCCGTGGGGAACGAGGGTACCGCCGGCCGGCCGGGACGGGGCTCACACCACCAGCATCGCGTCGCCGTACGAGTAGAAGCGGTACCGCTCGGCCACCGCGTGGGCATACGCGCGGCGCAGCAGCTCCTCCCCCGCCAGCGCCGCCACCAGCAGCAGCAGCGTGGTGCGCGGCAGGTGGAAGTTCGTGAGCAGCGCGTCCACGCCGTGGAATTCGTACGGGGGAAGGATGAACTTGCGCGTCCAGCCCCGGGCCGCGGCCAGCGCGCCGCCGTTGGCGTCGCAAGCCGATTCGAGCGCCCGCACCGCCGTCGTGCCCACGGCCACGATGCGGCCGCCTCGCGCTCGGGCCTCGACCAGGCTCGCGGCCGCCTCCGCGGAGACCTCGAACCACTCCTCGTCCATCCGGTGCTGTCGGGGATCCGCGGCCGTGATGGGCCGGAAGGTGCCCGGCCCGACGTGGAGCACCAGGGGCACGCGCCGCACGCCCGCCGCCTCCAGCGCCTCGAGCAGGGCCACGCTGAAGTGCAGCCCCGCCGTGGGCGCCGCCACGGCGCCGTCCACGCGGGCGAACACCGTCTGATACCTCTCGCGGTCCTCGGGCTCGGGCGGACGATGGATGTACGGCGGCAGGGGCACGCGGCCATGGGCCTCCAGCGCTCGCTCGAGATCCCCGGCGACGACGCGCACCACCCGCTCCCCCTCCGGACCGAGCTCGACCACCTCGAGCGCGAGGCAACCGTCCTCGCTCGAGAGCACGGCGCCCGGGGGCGCCTTCTTCGCCGGCTTCGCCAGCACCCGCCAGAGGCCGTCCGGCTCGGGGCGCACGACCAGCAGCTCGATCCTGCCGCCGCTCGCGCGGCGCACGTCGAGCCGGGCGCGGCGCACGCGCGTCTCGTTGAGGGCCAAGGCGTCTCCGGGGCGGAGCCAGCGCGCCAGGTCCGCGACCCGCGAGTCGTGCAGCGCGCCCGTGGCCCGCTCCAGAACGAGCAGGCGTGCGTCCTCGCGCCGAGCGAGGGGACGCTGCGCGATCAGCTCGGGAGGCAGGTCGTAATCGAGATCTTCGAGTCGCATGAGCGATCGTGGCGGCTGGGGCCGCCCCGCCGGGGCCCCGAGCTAGTGTCCAGTCCCGGGGGTAGGTCGGCAAGGGTCGGAGGCCCGCAGCGGCCCGGGCCAGGCGCGCCGGCGACGCAACCGGTTCCGGTCTCGGAGGAGGCGCAACGCCGCCAGGGCCCCGAGGGCCCCGAGATCGGTCGAGCTGCTCCCGGGACAGGACACTACGAAAGGGGCAGCTCGGGCTGGGCGTCTCCGTCGGCGGGGGGCGCCCCGCCATCGGGTGGCCGGCAGCCGAGGTGCTCGTAGGCGAGCGCCGTCGCCTCGCGTCCGCGCGGCGTGCGCTTGAGGAAGCCCTCCTGGATCAGGAACGGCTCGTAGACCTCCTCCAGCGTGCCGGGCTCCTCGCCCACCGCCACCGCCAGCGTGCCGATGCCCACGGGGCCGCCGTCGTACTTGGAGATCAGCGCCTGCAGCAGCCGGCGGTCCATCTCGTCGAGGCCCCGCTCGTCCACGGCGAGCATGCCCAGGGCCTCGCGCGTCACCGGCAGCGTCACCCGGCCGTCGGCCCGGATGAGCGCGAAGTCGCGCACGCGCCGCAGCAGGCGGTTCGCCACGCGCGGGGTGCCGCGCGCCCGGCGAGCGATCTCGCGGGCCGCGTCGGGCTCGGCCTCCACCTTGAGGATCCCCGCCGAGCGCGTCACGATGCGCGCCAGATCCTCGGCGCCGTAGTAGTCGAGCCGCATGGTGACGCCGAAGCGGGCGCGGAGCGGCGCCGAGAGCAGCCCCGAGCGGGTGGTCGCGCCCACCAGGGTGAAGCGCTCGAGATTGATCTTGAGCGAGCGGGCGCTCGGGCCCCGATCGAGCATGATGTCGATCGTGAAGTCCTCGAGCGCCGGGTAGAGATACTCCTCCACCACCGGGCTCATCCGGTGGACCTCGTCCACGAACAGGATGCCGCGCGGGGACAGGTTCGTGAGCAGCCCGGCCAGGTCGCCGGGCCGCTCGATGACGGGGCCCGAGGTGTGCGTGATCTCGACGCCCAGCTCGCGGGCGAGGATCGTGGCGAGCGTGGTCTTCCCCAGGCCGGGCGGACCGTGGAAGAGCACGTGATCCAGCGCCTCTCCCCGGCGGCGGGCGGCCTCCAGGAAGATGCGGAGCTGCTCCTTCAGCGCGGTCTGCCCCACGAACTCGTCGAGCACCAGGGGCCGCAGCCGCTGCTCTTCCTGCAGGTCCTCGGGCAGCGCCTCCGGATCGGCGACGCGCTCCGTGTTCGGCGCCGCGCGCCGGGCGGGCGGGGTCACGTTCTCTCCTTCCGTGGAGCGGGCGCCGCCTTGCCCAGCAGGGCGAGGGCGCGGCGCACGAGCTGCTCCAGCGATGGGTCCTCATCGGCTCCGGCCGCCTTGCGCACGGCCTCCTGAGCCTGGCTCGCAGTGTACCCGAGGCGCGTGAGCGCGGCGACCGCGTCGTTCCAGCGCTCGCTGCGCGGCAGCACCCGCCCGTCGGACGAGGGCGCGGCCGGCAGCGCCTCCAGCCGGTCGCGCAGCTCCACGACCAGCCGCTCCGCCGTCTTCTTCCCGATCCCCGGCACGCTCGTGAGCATTCCCACCTGCTCCTCGCGGATCGCGCGGCGCAGGGCCGACGGCCGCAACCCCGAGAGCACCGCCAGGGCGAGGCGCGGGCCCACGCCGCTCACCCCGATCATGAGGTCGAAGAGCTCCAGCTCCTCTGCCTCGGCGAAGCCGAAGAGCTGGACCGCGTCCTCGCGCACGATCTGGCGCGTGCGCAGGAAGACGGGCCCGCCCGCCGCGGGCAGGAGCGCGCCGGTATGGCTCGAGACCTGGACCCGATAGCCCACGCCCCCCACCTCGACGACGCAACCCGAAGGGCTCTTCTCGAGCAGGGTGCCGCGCAGCGAGGCGATCATCGCCGGGCCCGCCGCGCGAGCAGCGCCTCCAGGCCCTTCGCCGCGGCCGCGGCGGCGCGAGCCGGCTCGGCGTGCCGCGTGCGCTGCAGGTGGCAGATGGCCCCGGCCAGGGCGTCGGCGGCGTCGGGCGGCAGCGCGCCGCGCAGCCCGAGGAGCCGGCGCACCATGAAGGCGACCTGGTCCTTCGAAGCGGCGCCCGTGCCGGTCACGCTCAGCTTGATCTCGCGGGGGCTGTACTCGGCGAGCGGGATGTCGCGCTGCACGGCGGCCACGAGCAGCGCGCCGCGGACGTGGCCGAGCACGAGGGTCGAGCGCACGCTCTCGTGGTAGAAGGCCTCTTCGACCACCACGGCAGCGGGACGGTGCAGGTCCATGATCTCGCCCGCCCGCGCGACGATCGTCGCCAAGCGGTGGGCGAGGTCGAGCCGGGCGGAGGGAGCGATCACGCCGTGCGCCAGCGCGCGAAGCACGTTCCCCTCGCGCTCCACCACGCCGTAGCCGGTGCGCCGGCTGCCGGGGTCGAGGCCCAGCACCCTCATGGCGTCGTTCCTTCCCCGCGCGCTCAGCGCGAGAGCTTCGCCATCAGCTCGTCGGAGATGCTGAAGTTGGCGTGCACCTTCTGCACGTCGTCGTGGTCCTCGAGGGCATCCACGAGCTTCAGCACCGCCTCGGCGTCCTTCTCCGAGACCGGCACCTGGAGGCTGGCGATCTTGGCGAGCTCGGCGCTCTGCAGGGCCACCCCCTTCGCCACCAGCGCCTCCTTCACCGCCTCGAACTGGGCGGGCGGGGTCAGGATCTCGTAGGCGTCGCCCTCGGTGCTCACGTCGTCGGCCCCCGCGTCCAGGGCCATCTCCATCAGGGCATCCTCGCCCACCACGCTCTTCTCGACGATGATCACCCCGCGCGGCTTGAACAGGTAGGCCACGCTGCCCGCCTCGCCCAGGGCCGCGCCGTGCTTGGTGAACACGTGGCGGATCTCCCCGGCCGTCCGGTTGCGGTTGTCGGTCGCCACCTCCACGAGCAGGGCGACCCCGCCCGGCCCGTACCCCTCGTACTGGGTCTCCTCGTAGTGGACGCCCTCTTCGAGTCCCGCCCCGCGGCGAACCGCGCGCTCGATGTTCCCCGCGGGCATGTTGACCGCCTTCGCCGCGTTGATGGCGGTGCGCAGGCGCGGGTTGGCGTTCGGGTCGGCCCCGTGCCGGGCCGCGATGGTGATCTCCTTGATGTACTTGGAGAACAGCTTGCCACGGGCCTGATCGGTCGCGGCCTTCTTACGCTTGATCGTCGCCCATTTCGAGTGGCCGGACATAGTCTCCGGAAGCACCGGGCCCGGCTAGGCCTTCGCTTCCGCCTCCTTCTCCGCGCGCGCCGCGGCGATGACCTTCTCGGCCAGCTCGCGCGGCACCTCCTCGTAGTGAGAGAATCGGGCCGAGTGCATGCCTCGGCCCTGCGTCAGCGAGCGCAGATGCGTCGCGTACTTGTAGATCTCCGCGCTCGGCACCAGGGCGCGGATGATCTGGTGCGCGCCGTCCGCGTCCGTCCCGAGAATCTTGCCGCGCCGCGAGGAGAGGTCTCCCATCACGTCCCCGAGGAACTCCTCGGGGACACGGACGGAGATCTCCTCGATGGGCTCCAGCAGGACCGGATTGGCCTCCATCATCACCTGGTGGAAGCAGGTCTCCGCCGCGATCTTGAACGCCATTTCCGATGAATCCACCTCGTGGTGCTTGCCGAAGTAGAGAGCCACGGCCACGTCCACCACCGGATAGCCCGCCACGGGCCCCTTGTCCATGCCGGCGACGACCCCCTTCTCCACGGCCGGGATGAACTGGTTCGGCACCACGCCACCCTTGATCTCGTCGAGGAAGACGAATCCCTCGCCGCGCTTGCGCGGCTCGACGCGCAGGTGCACTTCGCCGAACTGCCCGCGGCCCCCGGTCTGCTTCTTGTGCCGGTACTCGCCCTTGGCCGTGCCGCGCACCGTCTCCCGGTAGGGCACGCGCGGGCGCTGGAGCAGCACCTCGACGCCGAACCGCTTCTTGAGCCGGTCCACCATCACGTCGAGCTGCAGCTCGCCCATGCCGGTGACGAGCGTCTCCTTCGTGCTCGTCTCGTACGCCCGGCTGAAGGTGGGGTCCTCCTCGTGGAGCCGCCCCAGCCCCTGGGCCATCTTCTCCTCGTCGCCCTTGCTCTTGGGCCGGATGCACTCGGCGGTCACCGGCGAAGGGAACGCGGGAGGCGGCAGCACGACCGGCCGCGCCTTCTCGGCCAGCGTGTCCCCCGTGTGCGTCTCCCGCAGCTTGACCGCGGCGACGATGTCGCCGGCGACGACCTCCTTGCAGTCGATCCGCTCCTTGCCGACCAGGTGGTAGAGCGTGCCGATCTTCTCGCTGCGGGAGCGCGTCGTGTTCAGCATCTCCTTGCCGGGCTGGAGCCGGCCCGAGTGCAGCCGCAGGAGCGACAGGTCGCCGAGGTGCTGTTCGGAGAGGGTCTTGAAGACGAGCGCGGCGGCCGGCGCGTCGGGCGCCGGCGCGCAGGTGACCTCGGCTCCGTTCGCCGTGCCGCGGGCGGGCGCGACGTCGAGGGGCGAGGGGAGCAGACCCACGAGCTCGTCGAGCAGCTCGCGCACGCCCTGGTTCTGGTACGCCGCCGTGCAGAAGACGGGCGCCAGATCGCGCTGCACCACCCGCAGGGTCAGCCCGCGGCGGATCTCGCCGACGTCGAGCGCCCCCGTCTCGAGGAACTTGTTCATCAGCTCCTCGTCGCCCGTGGCGGCCTCCTCGAGCAGGCGGCCCCGGGCCTCCTCGACCGCCGATGCCAGGCCGTCGGGAATGGGCACGACCTCGCTCTTCTCCTCCATGCCCCTGCCCGAGAAGCTGTAGGCCTTGTTCTCGATCAGGTCCACGATGCCCCGGAAGTCTTCCGCCTGCCCGATCGGGAGCTGGACGGGCACCGCGTTCAGCCCGAGCCGCCCGTGGAGGGAGCGGACGGCGGCGGCGAAGTCCGCGTGCTCCTTGTCCATCATGTTGGCCACGACCACCACGGGAGTCTTCTCCTGCCGCACCGCCTCCCAGACCACCTCGGTGCCCACTTCGACTCCGCTCCCGCCGCGGACCATGAGGATGGCCGCGTCGGCGACACGCAGGGCGCTATACAGGTCGCCCACGAAGTCGGGATAGCCGGGGGTGTCGATCAGGTTGATCTTGTGCCCCTCCCACTCGAACTGGGCCAGAGAGAGGTTGATCGTGATCTGGCGCTGGATCTCGTCGGCGGCGTAGTCGAGGAGCGTGGTCCCGTCCGCGATGCGGCCGAGCCGATTCGTCGCCTTCGCGTTGAACAGCATGGCCTCGGCCAGCGACGTCTTGCCGACGCCGTGGTGTGAGACGAGGGCCACATTGCGGATCTGAGCGGTGGTGAACTCCTTCAAAAGACACCTCCCCGCTGGGGCGGATCGTGCGACGATCGTGGGAACGTGCTCGGAGGGAAATGCGAGCCGGGCTGGCCGTAAGGCTTTGCGGCGACGGAATCTACCACCGCCCGGAAGAGCCGGTCAAGCGCCGATGCCGAACCCGTGGTGGCCACCTCCGGGCGGCCCCGCCGCATCGGAATGCCTGGCAACGAATCACGAGCCCGCGTGCGTCGGCGCGGTTGACCTCGCCGGGCCGGGGTGGCTAGGCTGCGCTCACCCGCACGACGAGTCTGGAGCTTCGCACTCGATCCACGAAAGGAGCCGGCATGCTCAGACCGCAACCCCTCAAGCTCGCGGTAGCGGCGCTCACGGCCGTGGCCATCCTGGCCGGGACGACCGCCCTGGTCGGGGCCGGCCCCAGCAAGGGCGACCCCGCCGCGGGGAAGAAGATCTATGACGGCAAGTGCATCCCCTGCCACAAGGCCGATGGCAGCGGGGGAGTCAAGCTCACGGGCAACCCTTCGCCGAGCTGGCGGGACCCCAAGCACGTCTTCGACCCCAAGTTCGACGACGACTACCTGCGGGACTGCATCACGAACGGCAAGGTCAAGTCGGGGATGCCCAACTGGGGCAAGAGCGGCCAGCTCAAGCCTGCCGAGATCGAGAACGTCATCGCCTACATCCACACCTTCTTCCCCAAGAAGAAGTAGAGCACGTCGTTTCGGGACGCGGCGGGCGGGCCCCTTCGGACCCGCCCCGCGCGTTCCTCCCCGACCGACGGTCGCCCGCCAGCCCGCTCAGCGAATGTCCACGCGATAGGGCATGATCGCCAGCGGCTCGCCCACCGGGAAGCTGGCCGCCGTGACCCAGGTCCGGAGGATCGACGGCAGCGCCAGCGCGGCCTCGTCGTCGTCGTCCGCGCTCAGCAGGCTCTCCACCATGCGCTCGAAGAAGGACCGCTTCACTCGCGGGTAGCGCTCGACGATCAGGGGCTCGTCGGGCGAGAGGTGCAGCCGGGCCCGCGTCATGTCGAAGGCGGTCTCGAGTCCGCCGAGCCGATCCACGAGCCGGAGCTTCCGCGCCGACTGGCCGGTCCACACCCGGCCCTCGGCCACGGAGTCGACGGCGCTCGTGGCCAGGTGCCGCCCCCGCGCTACCCGCGCCACGAAGCCGCGGTAGAAGCTCTCCAAGCTCGCCTCGAAGTGGCGACTCTCCTCGGGCGTGAAGTCGCGGAACGGCGAGAACATCTCCGCGTGCCGCCCGCGCGACTCCGTCTCCACGTTCAGCCCGAGCTTCCGATAGAGCCCGAGGAAGTTCAGCTTGCCCCCGAAGATGCCGATGGACCCCGTGAGGGTGGCCGGTGAAGCCACGATGCTGTCTCCGGCCACCGCGATGTAGTAGCCACCCGAGGCCGCCAGGTCGGACATGCTCACGATCACCGGCTTCGCCGCGCGACAGCGCTCGACCTCGCGCCAGATGTCGTCGGCGGCCTGCGCCTCGCCGCCCGGGCTGTCGATGCGCAGGACGATCGCCTTGACGGCGCTGCGCGTCCGCGCCTGGCGCAGGGCCTCGATCAGCGTCTCCGCCCCCAGCTCGCTCTCCTGTCCCGGAGCCCGGCGGCTGCGCCCGCTCACGATCGCGCCCGAGGCGACGACCAGCGCGACGTGCGTCCCCAGGGCGGGGGGTTCGAGCCGTCCGAGGTAGTGGCGGAAGGTCTCGGCGCGCAGCCGGCGGCTGCCGCGCCGCAGCGCCAGCGAGTCCACCTCGGTGTCGTAGAGCAGCGTGTCCAGCAGGCCCAGCCGCGCGGCCTCCTCCGCGGTGAAGGGCCCCTCGTCCACGAGCCGGGCCACGGAATCGCGGCTGAGGCGTCGGGCCACGGCCACGGAGTCGAGGAGCATCCCGTAGTAGTCGTCGAGCACCGCGGAGAGCGCGGCTCGCGCATCGGGGGACATGCCGGTCCGCGTGAACGGCTCCACGGCCGACTTGTACCGGCCGACGTGCGCGAAGTTCGGACTGATCCCGAACTTGTCGAACGCGCCGCGGAAGTACGTCGCCGTCGCGAGCAGGCCGTCCACCCGCAGCTCCGCGGTGGGCGGCATGGCCACCTTCCCGGCGACCGAGGCGAGCCAGTACTCCCGCTCGCCGCCACCGGTCAGACTCACGTATACGGGCTTGCCGGTGCGGCGGAAGCGCGCCACCGCCTCCCGCACCTCTCCGACCTTCGCCCAGCCCCAGTCGAGAGGGCCGACGTGGAGGACGAGCCCGCGCACGCGGTCGTCCTCAGCGGCCGCCCGCAGCACGCGCAGCACGTCGAAGGTGGTCGTGGGCGGGCGCCGCGCGGACCAGGGGCCGGGCGGAAAGTACGCCCCGGGGGGCAGCGGGCCCTCTTCCAGGCTCTCTGGAACCTGGAAGACGAGCACCGCGGGCTGCGAGTCTCCGGTGACGGCGCTTCGGCCCAGGAGAAGGGCCGCGGCCAGCACGACCAGACCCAGGAGCACGAAGCCCAGCACGAATGCGAGAACGCCGCGGCGGGCGGGCATGGAAGTTCCTCCACTTGGACGGGGGAGAAGCGTCAGGACAGTCTACCCAGGTCGAGGGAGATGTAAAGGCTCGCGCGCCCCGAGCCGCTCACCGTGCCGCTCGGACGGCCGGCGTCGGTCCGCGCCCGGGCCGGCGGGGGGGCACTCCGCGCCCGGGCGCGGCCGAGACCGGGGCGCGAGCCGGCCCGGCTAGAACGCTCGGGCTCCGAGTCGGGCCGCCCGGTGCGCGAGCGACCGAGCGTTCAGCGTGAGCTGCAGGCTGGCGTCGTAGCGCTCGCCGCGGAATTGGCGGTACGCGTCCTCCTGCACGCCGACCGCCCGCGACAGCGCGTCGTGGGCCGCTTCGGGGACGCCGCGGGTCCGCAGGCGATCCCGGGCCTGGGCGATGACCTGGTCGGTGCGACGCAGGGCTCGATCCGCCGAGTCCCGAACGTCCTCCTCCAGGCGGCACAGGCGGAGGGCGCGCAGGCCGCGCTCGCGCGCACCCATCGTGAGCTGCAGGGCGCCCAGGTAGCGGCTCGCCTGGGCGGCATTCTCGGCGCGCCCCTGCATGTCGAAGGCGACTTGCACCATGGCCCGAGCGCGATCGTTGTCGCATTCCTGGAGGCGGTCGCGCGTGCGCTCGAGCATCTCGCGCGTGCGCTCGAGCTGCGCCTGCACGCGGTCCGGGTCTGGCAGTCCGCGCACGAGCGCGATGGCTCGATCGGCATGACGACGAGCCTCCAGGGTGAGGCGACCGGCATTCGCATGGCTGCCGGCGGCGAAGGCCGAGCGCGCGCGGGTCTGCAGGTCGTACGCCATATCCAGCTCGCTCCGCGCTCGACCGGCTTCCGTCGAGATGGCCGTCGCGGCCTGAGCGATACGACGGTCGGTCGCCTCCAACGCGAGGCGCACCCGACCCTCACCGAGGTCCTGGGCGAAGACGCCGCTCGGCACCCACGCCCATGCTCCGATCAGGAACAGGAGAAGCGATGGCCACCGCATGAAGACGACCTCCTTCGCCGCAGCACTCCGCCGGGGCACGGGCACGCCCGTCCTCCGCCTTCGTGGATTGCACCGCTCGTGCCCACCGCCCCCACCCAAGCCACCACGAAGATCCCGCGCCAGGCAAGGAAGTTGTGCGCCGCGCATCCCGCCCTCGGCCCTTCCGCCCAGCCGTGGTGGCCCATCCGGTACGGGCCGCGTCTCCGAGTGCCCGCAATCGGCCAGCCATCCGCCGTTGCCGGCGGGGCGAGACGGAGGTCCGCGCCCCCGGCCAGGGCCGACGCAGCCCCAGCGGGTGCGCCCTCGGGGCGCCCCGTCGCGCCCGGCCGAGACGCCCCTCCCCCGCTCCCGAGCGCGTCGCCACAAACGACGAAGCCCCGGCGCGGGGCACCGGGGCTTCGAATGGAACTGGGGCGGCGACCTACTCTCCCACCCGGTTTCCCGGGCAGTACCATCGGCGCTGGAGGGCTTAACTTCTCTGTTCGGAATGGGAAGAGGTGTGACCCCTCCGCAATTGCCACCCCAATCGGGACGACAACCTGAACACGAGACGCGGGCTCGCACGCATCGCCTTAGTCATATAACCGGCCAAGCCTCACGGCTGATTAGTACGGGTCGGCTGAAGCCCTCACGGGCCTTACACCTCCCGCCTATCGACGTCGTAATCTCCGACGAGCCTTCAGGTGGCATTCGCCACGGGATCCCTCGTCTTGGGGTGTGTTTCGCGCTTAGAGGCTTTCAGCGCTTATCACATCCGAACATAGCTACCCGGCGATGCTCATGGCAGAACAACCGGTACACTAGAGGTTCGTTCGCTCCGGTCCTCTCGTACTAGGAGCAACTCCCCACAAGGATCCTACGCCCACGATGGATAGGGACCGAACTGTCTCACGACGTTCTGAACCCAGCTCGCGTACCACTTTAATCGGCGAACAGCCGAACCCTTGGGACCTGCTACAGCCCCAGGATGTGATGAGCCGACATCGAGGTGCCAAACTCCTCCGTCGATGTGGACTCTTGGGAGGAATAAGCCTGTTATCCCCGGAGTACCTTTTATCCGTTGAGCGATGGCCCTTCCATACAGAACCACCGGATCACT
>JAWOLC010000016.1:0-80774 GCA_033853925.1 Candidatus Eiseniibacteriota bacterium | reverse complement strand
CCTGGCCCAGCCGAACGGGCGCCTGGCGCGCACGCTGCTCGAGCGCGAGTCGCCGATGGACTCGGCGTACGAGCGGCTCCAGCTCGAGAAGTACGCGCGGAACCTCACGCGCGGGAAGAACGCGCCCAAGGAGCGCTACGACTTCTACGACATCACCGCCTGGTCGCTGCCCGTGGCCTACGGCGTGCCGGCCTTCGCGGTGCGCGCCCTGCCGGCCGGGGGCGCGCTGCTCGCGGCCCCCGATCCCGCGGCGGCGGACGACGGCGCCGCGGGATCGACCGAGCGGCTGCCCGACTCGCTCGCCGTGGGCGTGCCGCTCCCGGCGCGGCTGGCGCGCTGGGCGCCGCTCGCCCTGCGCGATCCCGCCGGAGAGGCCGTGCTCGACCTGCACGGCCGGGTCCAGGGCGGCACGGCCACCACCGCCTACGTCTGGTCGTGCGCGGACGATGGCGCGGCGCGGCTCGCGCTCCGGCTCCTGCAGGAGGACTTCAAGGTGGCGACCAGCACTCGCCCACTGCGGGCCGGGAGCCGGGACTTCCCCCGCGGCTCGTTCGTGGCGCGGGTCGAGCGCAACCCCGAGAGCCTGCACGCGCGCGTCGCCGCGCTGGCCCGCGGCTCGGGGGTCACGGTCGTGGCCGTGAACAGCGCCTGGACCGATCGCGGCGACACCGGCATCGGCTCCGAAGCGGTGCGCAGCCTCAAGCGCCCGCGGGTGGCCGTGCTCGTGGATCGCCCCGTCTCGCCGACGTCGTACGGCTACCTGTGGTTCCTGTTCGAGCGCCGGCTGGGCCTGCGCTTCACCGCGCTGCGGGCGAGCGCTCTCGCGCGCGCGGATCTCGAGCGCTACAACACCGTGATCGTGCCGGACGGCGACGCGAGCGCGCTCGCCGAGGCGCTGGGGGACGGGGGCATCGCACGGCTCAGGAGCTGGGTGCAGCGCGGCGGGGTGCTGCTGTGCATGGAGGACGCGGCCGAGTTCCCGACGCTCGAGAAGGTGGGCTTGTCCACGGCGCGGGTGGTGGGGGTGAAGCCGGCGGGGCCGACGCCGCCCGGCCCGTACGCGGGCGGCCCGATGGGCGGCTCCGTCGCTCCCGGCGGCTACGGCGCCGCGGGAGCGGGCGGCGGGTCGGCCGGCGCCCGTCCCGGACCGCGCGACTCCTCCGATGCCGAGGCCGACCGGCGACCCCAGTACGTGCCCGGATCGGTGTTCATGGCCACGCCCGATCCTCGCCACTTCCTCTGCTACGGGCTGGGTGAGGCGCGCGTGCCCGTGATGATCGAGGGCCAGAGCTTCCTGAAGGCCTCGAAGGAAGGCGCGAACCCCCTGGTGTTCGACCGCGCGCCGTTGGCGCTCGCCGGCTGGACGTGGCCCGAGACCGAACGGCGGCTCCTGGGCTGCGCCTGGGCGATCGACGAGCCCACGGGCGGCGGGCACGTGCTCATGCTGGCGGGCGCGCCCGACTACCGGCTCTTCTGGCGCTCGACCGAGCGCGTGCTGTTGAACGCTCTGGTGTACGCGCCAGCGCTGGACTAGAGACGGACTCGCACGGGCCGACGGGGCTCCACGGACGACGACGAGCGAGGGCGACCTGCGACTTCCCTTCACGCACGACGCGTTCCTGGGCGTCTTCTCGAGCTTCAATGCCGTCTGCTGGCCCATGGAAGTCGTCCTCTGGCTGCTCTCGGCCCTGGGGCTCGCCGGGCTGGCCTTCGGCCGCATCGGCTCGCGGACGCTGTTCCTGCTGCTGGCCCTGCACTGGCTCTGGTCGGGAATCGTCTACCACTGGGGCTACTTCGCCTCGGTGAACCCCGCCGCCCGCCTGTTCGGCGCGCTCTTCGTGCTCCAAGGCGTGCTCTTCCTCTGGCTCGGGTTCGTCGGCCGAGGTCCGGCGTTCTCCTGGGGCCGGGCGCCCCGCCAAGCGCTCTCCGTGGCCTTCGGTCTCGATGCCCTCGCCTATCCTCTGCTCGCGCTCGGCAGTGGCCTGAGCTGGCCGCGGATGCCGGCCTTCGGCGTGCCATGTCCCACGACGCTCTTCACCGTGAGCCTCCTCCTCGCTCTCGAGCCGAGACGGCTGTGGGGGCTGGCCGTGATTCCGTTCCTGTGGGCGGTCGTAGGGGGGTCGGCCGCCCTGCTTCTGGGCGTCGTTCCCGACCTCGCTCTCTTCCTGGCGGCGGCCGCCCTCCTGCTCTACGCCCTCGCTCCGCGGATGCTGAGCAGGACTCCCGAGGCCCCGACCTCCTCCGCCGCGGGCGCGCCGTAGCGCCACTCTCGTGGGCGCCTCGCTCTCCGCGACGGCCGAGGAACCCGCCCCCCGTCGCTCGCACGCGCGGATTTGCACGGCCGTGGCACGCGATTCCCTGCGATCCGCCACGGTCGGCCCGAAGCCGGTCCTGCCCGCCGAGCGCGGGCCATGCCGAATGGCACTGTCGGACTCACGAGAGGAGTGGCTCATGATCGAAACGCCTCGGATCGTTCGGGCCGAGCCTCGGCTCACCGCCGTCATCCGACTCACCGTTCCGCGGGCGGACATCCAGAAGGTCATGGGTCCGGGCATCGCCGAGGTGCTCGCCGTCGTCGCCGCCCAGCGCATCGGTCCCGCGGGTCCCGTGGTCGCGCACCACCTGAAGATGGATCCCGGCACCTTCGACTTCGAGATCGGCGTGCCGGTGAGGGCGCCGGTCTCGCCCGTCGGTCGCGTGCAGCCGAGCGAGCTGCCCGCCGTGACCGTGGCGCGGACGATCTACCACGGATCCTACGAAGGGCTGCCGTCGGCCTGGGCCGAGCTCATGGGCTGGATCGCCGCCGAGGGGCACACGCCGGCTCCCGATCTCTGGGAGTGCTACCTGACGGGCCCCGAGACGAGTCCCGATTCGACGACGTGGCGGACCGAGCTGAATCGGCCCCTCGTCGCGGTGAGCTCGGGGGCCAGGAGATGAGCCCGCGGGCCGCCGCCAGACCCGAGACGATCGCCGGCTACCTCGCCCGCCTGGGCGCCGGCCAGCGCCGGGCACTCGAGCGGTTGCGCCGGCTGATTCAGGCGACCGCGCCGAAGGCCGAGGAGTGCATCCGCTGTGGCATCCCCGCCTTCCGGCTGGACGGCAGGATGCTGGTCGGCTTCGGCGCCCGCGCGGGCGCGCTCCGGAAGCCGGCGAATCGAGAGAGCCGAGGTCCGTGACGAGCCGGCTCGATTCGCCGTTGGACGCCGCGCCGTACACGATCCACGTCGCGGACGAAGCGCTCGCCGACCTGCGCGAGCGCATCCGCCGCACGCGCTGGCCCGAGGCCGCGCCCGGCGCGGCCTGGGAGCAGGGCACCGACCTCGCCTACCTGAGGGACCTCCTCGCCTACTGGGCCGATGGCTTCGCCTGGCGGGAGCGGGAGCGCGAGCTGAACGGCTTCCGCCACTTCCGCGCCACGCTCGACGGCCGGCGCCTCCACTTCGTGCACGAGCGCGCGCGCTCGGGGCGGGGCATTCCGCTGATCCTGACCCACGGCTGGCCGAGCACGTTCGTCGAGCTTCTCCCGCTGGTGCCGCTCCTGACCGATCCCCGGGCGCACGGCAACGAAGGCCCCGCCTTCGACGTCGTCGTCCCCTCCCTGCCCGGATACGGATTCTCGGAACGGGCAGCGCGCACCGGCGCGAGCTGCCGCCACGTCGCCGCCCTCTGGCACCGGCTCATGCGCGGGCTGGGCTACGATCGCTACGGCGCGCAGGGAGGAGACTTCGGGGCGACGGTCGCGACCTTCATGGCCCTGGACGATCCAGGAGCGATGCTGGGCGTCCACTTGAGCAACCTGGATCTCCCGCCCTACACGGGCGCCGGAGCGCGCCCGCTGTCGGCGGCCGAGAAGGCCTACGTGGAGCGCAGCGAGGCGTTCTGGCGGGCGGAGGCGGGGTACAAGACCCTCCAGTCCACGAAGCCCCAGACGCTGGGGTACGGGTTGAACGACTCGCCCGCCGGCCTGGCCGCGTGGATCCTGGAGAAATGGCGCTCGTGGAGCGATTGCGGAGGTGAGCTCGAGAGCCGCTTCTCGCGCGACTTCCTGCTCACCAACCTGACGCTCTTCTGGGTCACGCAGACGATCACCTCGTCCATGCGCGACTACGTGGACAACCGCGCGACGAGCGTCGCCGTCGGCCCCCGAGACTTCGTCCACGTGCCGACCGCGGTCGCCGTCTTCCCCCACCAGCTCGTCGACGAAGGCGAGCCGCCCCGCGAGTGGGCCGAGCGGCTCTACGACGTGCGCCGCTGGACCCGGATGCCGCGCGGCGGTCACTTCGCGGCCGCCGAGGAGCCGGAGCTGCTGGCGCGCGACATCGGGGCGTTCTTCGCCGGCCGGTGACGCGGCGCCCCCGGTCGCCGGGCGCCGAAGCCACGAGGCCCCGGAGCCTTCGCCCCGAGGCCTCGCCCTCTCGCGTCAGGCCCGCCGCGAGCGCCGCGGGCCCGCGCGGCTCACTTCGGCATGAGCACGATGTCGCCGAGCTGCGTGGTCTTCTGGGGAGCCACCACCACGCCGGTGATCGTCGTGTCGCGGAAGAGCGTGTCCGGATGGACGGCGATGTCGTAGGTGCCCGCCGCGATGGGATTGATCATGAAGCTGCCGTCCGCGGCCGGCGTGGCGTGCGCCACGGTGTCCGCGCCCATCAGGGCGAAGACCTCGGCCTCCGCCGTGTCGGGCAGGACGCGTCCGGCGATCGCGCCCGCGGTCGAGAAGGGCATCACGCTGACCACGGGCTTGAGCATGTACCTGCCGTGCCCGGTGACGACGATCGAGCGCGCGGCGTCGAAGTCGAGCGCCAGGTCGAGCATCTGATCGGGAGGCACGACGAACGTGCCGATCAGCTTGTAGCCGCTCTGCATGCCGCTCGGCACCACCAGCGGGTGCATGACGCCGTCCACGACGATGTTCGAGCCCGCGCCCAGCTTGAGCCGGATCTGCGTGTAGGTTCCCGGGGCCACCATGGCCTGGCCCAGCGTGGCGAACACGCCGTTGCGGAGCTGCATCAGATCGAAGGTCCCGGGCGTGCTGCTCAGGATCTCCCAGCCGGCGAGCGAATCGGGGCTGTCGCGATGAATCGCCACCTCGTTCACCACCAGGTTCACCGCGTCGAAGGCGGCGGGCGAGTCGGTGATCTGGATGCGCACGTTCCAGGCGGCGCCCGCCGTGCCGTGACCGCCGGGTGTCGTGGGAAGCGTGCGCTGCGCCGAACACCCGGCCAGGGCCAGGAGTCCGACGATGGACAGAACGGCAAGAAGCGGGCGCATGTGAAACACCTCGAAGATGGGGGATGGGGAGATGCGTGCGGCGCGGCCGTGCGCCGACTTGGAAGACACGGGGAACGTACTCCGCTCACGCGCGCCACTTGCCCACGTCCTGCAAAGTCTGCACGAGCAACGGTGGGCCCTTTGGCCCACGCCCGCCGCGGCCCGCCGTACCCGCCTCCGCAAGGTCGCGCGCGCTCGCGGCGCCGAGCGGCCACGCGCGCACCTCGTTGGCTCTCACGTCGTTCGCTCCCTGGTCCCGGCGTGCGCGAAGCCGGGGCTCGCGGTACTCTGCCGCCGCTGGGAATGGGGCCGCACGGTCAAAGGAGGGAGAGCGATGCCGGCGAAGAAGCAGCCCAAGAACGCGAAGCTCATCACGCAGCTGAACGGCGCCCTGGGTTGGGAGCTCCGGGCGCAGGCCCTCTACGCCCACTATGCCGCCTACGTGCGGGGGCTCGAGACGCTGACGCTGGAATCGCACTTCCAGGAGGAAGCGACCGAGTCGTTCGGGCACGCGAAGGCGGTGCGGGAGATCATCCAGACCCTGGGCGGCGAGGCGGTCACCACGCGCGACGCGACCCCGATCCTGCACACCACGGACACCCGGGTGATGCTGGAGGAGGCGCTGAAGACCGAGCAGGGGGCGGCCGCGGCCTACAGGAAGATCGTCGCGCTGGTGAAGGACCACCCCGTCCACTACCACACGATCTTCCACATCCTGAGGGACGAGATGAACTCCGTCCTGGAGATGGAGCAGCTTCTCGGGCGCTGAGCGGCGGCGAGGCGGTGCGCCGCTCCGCGGGGGACGAAGCGGGCCACGGCGCCCTTGGGCGCCGTGGCCCCGGCCCGCGTGCGGGCCCGCGGCGCCTCAGAAGCGGATGCCGGCGCCGATCGCCGTGTTCCAGTGGTTGCGATTGACCTCGTCGAAGCCGCTCTTCTCCAGCCAGACGTAACGCAGGTTCAAGTCGAGGCTCACCGGCCCGACGAGCGGCGCCTCGTACCCGCCGCCCACGTGCTCGCCGAACTTCTGCGTGGTGAGGTTCGTGAACGGCGCGTTGGCGCCGAAACGGGTCGTCTCGTTGTACCAGCCGATGCCGCCGCCCGCGTACAGTCCCAGGTACGGAGCGATCCACACGGAGCCGGTGATCGGCCACGACTTCATCTTCACCGTGCCGCCGTCGAACTGGTCCTCCCGGTACGCCGCGTCCACCTCGGTCTTGACGAAACGCGTCCAGGCGGTGCGCAAGCCGAGTCTGACGTCACCGGTGACCGCCCGGTCGCCGTGGACCGCGCGGGTCATGCCGACCTCCGGCATCAGCTCGTTGGTCACGGCCGCTGCGGTTCCCCCGCCGACGAGCAGCGCCAGAGCGGTGATCGACCCTGCAAACAAGACCCGCCCCGAAGCAAGGCGCCAAAGGCGGGCGACGTTCCACTTGCCGTTCATCGCACTCCCTCCCTTTCCTCCATGAGATCGGCTCCTGACTCCGACTCCGGAGGAATTGGATGGCCGCTCGGATCGCTGGGATGTGGCGGGCGCGGCAGATCGTGGTGAAGGGCGCGTGAGGCGAGCGCGGCCTTCGCCGGCGGCCTCGGCCTGCCGCTCCCGCAGCCCTGGCGGCGCGGCGAGGACGCTACGGGGCCAGCGCGGCCTCGGGGGGCGCCTGCAGCGCCCGCGCGACCGGCAGCAGGTTCTGCTCCGGATCGGCCCAGGGCGAGCGGCGATAGAAGAAGTCGGCGCGCCGGAAGGGATCCGCCGCGAAGGCGGGGTCCGAGGCGAGGCGCTGCCGGAACTCCCGGGCGAGCGCCGGATCGTCGCGCAGCATCCGGCGAGCGAGCGGCTCGATCACGTACGGCTCGGCGTACTCCTTCCTCTCCAGCACCGTGTCGAAGACGTTCCAGTGCGCGAGGCCGTCGGGCGCCTGAGCCTCGAGCAGGTGGACCGCCACGAGCGCCGAGGGCTGGTCGAGCGGCACCCACAGGTCGCCGGGCTGGAACGTTCGCAGCCGCCGGACCATCTCGATCCGGCTCACGTCGAGGGGGAAGTGTCCCTCGTGTGGCTCCGTGGCCGCCTGCCACTCGGCGATGCGCTCCTGCTCCACCGAGTCACTCCAGGCGCGCGCGAACCGCCGATAGCGGATCCCGTGGACGTCGAGACGCTGCACGACCGCCGTCCACTCCCGCGGCACGAGGTAGCCCACGGGCTGCCGGACGGTGAGCGCCGGCACGAGGTCGCGGATCAGCGGCACCACGGTGTCCAGGGGCGTGCTCGAGTAGTGCGGCACGAGGCTGCCCGTGATCTCGCTCGGCTCCCAGGTCGTGCGCACGCCGTGGAAGGCGATGAGCGTGCTGTCGAGCGCCGGGCGCCAACCCAGCACCACCTCGCGCTTCGCGGGATCGTGCTCGCGCCCGCGCGCCACGACCTCGGCCTCCGCGTCGCGCACCGCCTGCTCGAGCGCCCGGGGACGGGCGTTCACCTCGGCGAGGACGGCCGCCACCAGGTCGTAGGTGGCCCGCACGCGCACCTCGTAGGGCTTCAGCATGTGGGTCTCGACCAGGATCGCGGCTCGGCACTGCAGCGGCGGGTAGCCGTGCGAGAAGCGCGGGGGGGAGTCGCCCAGCCCGATCCCCGAGAGCGGATCGTCGTCGCGGCGGAACGACATGTACGGGCCCGCCAGGTGCCCCAGGCGCGCGAGCACGGGCAGGACCCGACCTTCGAAGGCGTCCTCGAGCCAGCGCTCGATGGGAGCGGGGTCCTCGGGCCCGTGGTTGTACGACCAGGTCACGTCGTACTGGTAGTCGGCTCCGTCCGTGGTGTGGGTGTCCACGAGCAGGTCCGGCCACCAGCGGGTGAAGACGCCCGAGAGGAAGGCCTGCATCTCGGGGGCCTCGGCCTTCAGGTAGTCGCGATTCAGATTGAGCCCCGTGGGCGTGGTGCGCCAGCCCATCTCCTCGGGGCCGTTCTGGTTGATCCGGTTGTAGCGGCTGCGCCGCTCGTGCGCGTCCGCCGAGAAGATGGGCACGACGAGCACGATGCAGTTCTCGAGCAGCGCCCTCTGCCGGCCGGTGATCACCATGTCGCGCAGCAGGGCGAGCATGGCGTCCTTGCCCTCGATCTCGCCCGAGTGGATGCCGCACTGCACGAGGACGACGGGCTTGCCCGTCGCCCGCGCCGCCTCGGGCGTGAACGCCCGGTCCTTCGAGGCTACGACGAGGATCAGGGGGCGCCCCTGGGGGCTCATGCCGTAGCTCTGAACGCTGACGAGCTTGGAGGCGGCCGCGAGGCGGCGCACGTACTCCATCGTCTCGTCGTAGGTCGGAGTCTGGCGGTAGCCCGTGCGCTCGGCGCGGGTGAACCAGAAGGCGGGCACCTCGGCGAGCGGAGCCATGCCCAGCGGGGCGCGCAGGGAGTCGGCCGAGGCCGGCGGGGGAGGAGCCGTCACGCCCGGCGGTGGTGTCGCCCCGGCGGGCGGCGCGAGCACGCCGGAGGCCAGGACGAGGACGGCCAGCATCCACAGCATGAACGGAGGATAGCACAGCGGCCCGCCGGCACCGGCGCACGAGCCCGAGCGCGCTCTTCCCGGCGGCGAGCGTGCGCGGCTCGCCGCTCCCGGCTCCGCTAGAACGCCGCTCCCAGCGTGAGGGGCACGATCGCCGCGTGATTGCCGGGCACGGCGATGAACACGTACCCGAGCTGCACGAGGAGGCTCGGACCGCGCTTGCCCACGGGGCGCGTGCGCACGCCCGCGAGAACCGAGATGGCCGGGCGGGTCAGACGGTCACCCGGAGTCGTGAAAGGGAGGCCGTTCAGCGCGGTGCCGTGGGCATCGCCGATCGCCACCTGCGCGACTCCGACCTCCACGGCGGTGAAGGGCGCCGCCTGGCTGGGGGCGGGCGACACCAGCTCGATGCCCGCCAGCGCCATGCTCACGTGCGAAGGATCCCAGCGGACGTGCTCCGCCGTGGCGACATCCGGCTGGGAGCGCCAGAAGTAGAAGTAGTTCGCCTCCAGTCGGGCGCGCAGGCCGGGCTTGATCCGCAGGCTCGCTCCGACGCCGAGCGTGCCCGAGGTGTGCTGCATCTGGGCGTAGCGCTGGTTCACCACGCCGAAGCCCGCACCGCCGTCGACTTGGAGCAGCAGCTCTCCGCGGCCCAGGGCCGTCGCCCGGCTCGCGCAGCACAGGAGCGAGGCCAGAGTGATCGCAACCAGTGGGAATCGCATGCTCACCTCGGAGCGAAAGGGGGCGGCCGGGCCAGGTCGCACAGCGACGCCACCTTACCCCATTCGGCCAGCACCTGCCCCGGGGATCGAGACAGCGGCGCCGGCAGGTCCGGGCTGCCAGCGCTTCGGGCTCTTCGCGCGCCAGTTCTCGTCGGCGGGCGAAGTCACGGCGATCGGGCTCGGGCCGGGGCCGGCGTTCGCTCTGCACGATCTGCGCTTCGTCGCGGGCGCGGACCAGCGTGAGCGCCGCCTCGCGCTCGTGTCCCAGGCGCTCGGCCACCACGGCGGCCCAGAGCGCGAGCACGGGCGCGCGGTTCACCAGGATCGCGGGGCCCCACGACCGCTCCCCTCCCTCCGGCGCCTGGCCATCGTCCGCCTCGGCCCGGCTCCGCTCAGTCCTTCGGCAGGGCCGCGATCGCCCGCTCCAGCTCGGGCAGGTCGAGAGCGCCGAGCGGGTTCGTGGCCCGGCGCACGTAGCGCACCACGCCCCCCGGATCCACGAGCACGGTGCCGCTCTGCTGGATCGGGGAGACGATCCGCCGCGCGTACCCGTAGGCGAGGAACGCCTCGCGCTCCGGGTCGGCGAGCACGGGGAACGGGGCGCGCACGAGGCGGGCGAGCCACCGCGCCCGCGCCGGCCCGCCCGGGCCGAGGACGAGGAACCGCACGCCGCGCTCACCGAATCGACTGGCTGCCTGTCCCAACTGGACAGCGTGGAGCATGCACACCGCTCAGGTGAACGCCCGCATGAAGTAGAGCACCAGGCTGCCGGACCCGCGCCCGGCAGCCAGGCGCAGGAGCTCGCCCGTCTGGCTCTCCAGCTCGAAATCGGGCGCGGGAGCGCCCGCCGCGATCGGGATCCGCCGCACCGTCCGCCTCGTCGGGGAGCGCGCGGCCCGCGGGGAGTCCAGGCCGGCACGACCGCGAGAGCGAACCTACCACCGACCGATCAGGAGCGGGAGAACGACGGCGCAATCATGACAACTCCTTGAGCCGCGCGAAGCCCGCGCGGCTCACGGGGAGCTGCTTGCCGTCGGTCAGGATCGCGACGTGGCTGTCCTTCGCGTAGCGCTCGAGCCGCGCCAGACGCTCCACATTGAGCAGGTAGGAACGGTGGATGCGCACGAAGCGCGCAGGATCGAGACCGGCGGCCAGCTCGGCGAGGGTCTGCGGCTTGAGATGGGACCGGCCCGCCGCGTGGATCGCCACGTAGTCGTCCTGCGCCTCGATCCAATCCACGCGCTCCACCGGGATGACGTGCACCTTCGCGCCGTCGCGGACGAGCAGGCGCTCGAGGAACTGCCCGGGCGGCCGCGCCGCCGCGGCCAGCGCGGCGGGGGAGGGCGCGGGCCGCGCCTCGCCGCCGAGGCGGGCGCGCACCTGGGCCAGGGCCTCGTCCAGCCGCTCGCGCGCCACGGGCTTGAGCACGTAGTCCACGGCATGCACCTCGAAGGCGCGGAGCGCGTACTCGTCGTAGGCGGTGACGAACACCACGGCCGGCGGCTTCTCCAGCAGCTCGAGCACCTCGAAGCCGTCGAGCTTGGGCATCTGCACGTCGAGGAAGACGAGGTCCGGTGTCTGCTCGGAGATGACCTTGACCGCCTCGAAGCCGTTCACGCACTCGGCCAGGATCTCGACCTCCGAGTGGGCGGCGAGGTACTCGCGGAGCAAGGAGCGGGCGGGGGCCTCGTCGTCCACGATCACGGCCCGCAGGGTGCGGCCCGCGGCGCTCATGCGGACCTCGCGGGGGCACGGGCGCCGTCGAGGGCGGGCAGGCTCAGACGCACGCGGAAGCGCCCCGGCTCCTGGGCCACGTCCAGCCCGGCGCGCCGCGGATCGAGCGCGGCCAGCCGCTGGCGCACGTTCTCCAGCCCCAGCCCGCTGCCGCGCCGCGGCGGCGCCTCGGGGTCGCGCGGGTTCTCGACCGCGATCTCCAGCGTCGCGCCGTGGCGGCGGGCCTCGATGCGGATCGTCCCGCCCTCCGTGCGGTCCGCGACTCCGTGCTTCACGGCGTTCTCGACGAGCGGCTGGATGAGGAGCGGAGGCACGAGGCAGGGGAGCGCCGCGGGCTCGACCGCCCGCTCCACCGCCAGCCGCCCGCCGAAGCGCACCTGCTCGATGGCGAGGTAGCGATCGGCCAGGGCCAGCTCTTCCTCCAGGGCCACACGCTCCCGCCCGCCCAGGGCCAGGCTGGTGCGCAGGAAGTCGCCCAGCAGGCCGCACATGCGCCGCGCGGCCTCGGGGTCCTGCCCCACCAGGGCGCTGATCGAGTTGAGGCTGTTGAAGAGGAAGTGGGGATGGAGCTGGGCCCGCAGCGCCCGCAGCTCCGCCTCGCGCGCGGTGACCTGGGTCGCCAGCAGCCGGCGCTCCGCTTCGCGCGCGTTCTCCTGCGCGAGCATGAAGTAGTGGATCACCAGCGACTGGGCATAGAGCAGGTTGCCCGCCACCCAGAGGAAGACGAGGTCCGCGGGGAGGCCTTCGCGCCCGGGGTCGAGATGGAGGCGCTTGGTGAGGAACAGGTCCCAGACGGCGCCGATCGCGACCCACGAGAGGCTCGCCTGGATCGAGGCCGCGCCCAGGGCGCCGAACAGCCGCAGCCGCGGCGTGCGCTCGAGCGGGTTCGCCCGGCAGACCCACCAGGCCGAGAGGCAGATGAAGGCGTAGACGAGCGCGAGAGGAACGACGAAGGCCAGGGTGGACTCGGCCGAGCGCCTCTGCAGCCCGCCGACGAAGGCTGCCAGGACGGCGACGACGGCGAGCCAGCTCAACAGATAGAGCCCGAGCCGCTGGCGGCTGCGGAAGAAGGGATGCATCAGTTCTTGACCTCGACCCCACCCATCAGGACCAGGCCCTTGAGGATCAGATGTCCGCGCTCCTCGCCGACCGGAGAGCGCGTCGCGTCCTCGAAGCCGCCCAGCAGCGTGGTCGCCTCGACCGTCACCTTCCAGCCCTCGGGCACGTGCAGGTCCACGCCGCCCCAGAGCACGAACAGATCGATGGACGCGGCGCCGTCGGCGAGCCGGGCGCCGCGCAGATCCAGATCCTGTCCGCCCATGATGGCCGTCACCTCGCCGCCCCGGAAGTCCTGCGAGAGGACCTTCCGCTCGACCCCCGACAAGAGGGCGAAGGTGTGGATGGCGGACGAGGGCTCGCCGGACCCCGGCGCCGGCGGCGGGCCCGTCTGCTGCTGTCGGCCGGACCGCCACGACCGGGCCACCATGGAGCCGCCGATGACGACGAGGATCACGGGCCAGAAGTCCCAGGGGTCGGCCGAGATCCATCCCGCCTCGTGGGCCAGGAGCACGGCGCCCGCGGTCGTGAAGATGGTCCCGGCGACCAGTCCCCGTCGGCAGCAGGTGCCGGTCAGCTTCGCGAGCCCGTAGAGCAGCAGCACCGCCGGCCACCAGCGCAGGATCTCGCCGGCGCTCACGACTCCCAGGTTGTCGAGGGTGAAGAGGACGCCGAGCGTGACGATGAGGAGGCCGACCACGACCCGTCCGACCGGGGGCAGCGAGCGCGGGCGGCACTGGGCCCCACACACGGTGCGCCCCGCTTCCTGCCGGGCGCTGTCGAGCGGAGAATCTTCAGCCATGACGCTCACTCCTCGCGACGCCGGCCCGGTGCGGCAGCGCGGCCGCCAGCAGGAGGGCGGACGCGACGCCCGCGGCTCCCGCCGCCGGCGCGCCGATCCGGCCCACCTGCAGCAAGGCGTGCCCCAGGGCGCGCATGACCACCACCAGTTCCGGGGCCCGCTCCACGTACGCGCTCCACACCAGGGCCAGGCTCAGGGCGGCCAGCCAGGCCAGCGCGGTCGACAGCACCGCGGTGACCACGATCCACGCCTGACGCTCGCGCATTCCGATCGGCTCAGTCAAGCTTCACCCCCAGCCGGCGCAGCCGCCGGCGATCCTCGCCCGTGAGCGCACGCACGACGATACCCAGCCCCACCGCGACCAGCGACAGGGGCCACGAGTTCCCCCAGGTGAGGCCGTACCAGTGGAACTCGACCGCCAGGAACCACGTCCCCAGACCCGCCAGGGTCAGGGCGCCTCCGGGCCGGCCGTCCAGCAAGCGGGCCAGGGCGAAGGCGAAGAACAGGACGGGCCAGAGCTGTCCGAGGCCGGGCAGGCTCCAGGGCCCGAAGCGATCCAGGAGCAGCAGGGCTCCCAGAGCGATCAGGAAGAGTCCCCAGACGAGCCGCTCCCTGTGCACGGCCCTCTTCACGATCTCGGTTCGCCCGCTCGATTCCATCGCCGTCCTCCTTCCGGCCCTTTCGTCGGCCTCCACGAGGAACCTACGGAAGGAGCGCCGCCCGGGCGCGCACTTTTCGGCGAATGGCGGCGGCGCGCCGGTGAGTGGCGGAGGGGAAGCGGGGGAGCGTCTCGCGGCGCCGGGCCGGCGCGATCGGGCGCGCCGGCGCCGGACTACGTGGTGTAGTGCGCGTTGATGGCCACGTACTCCGCGCTCAGGTCGCAGGTCCACACCGTGGAGCGCCCTTCGCCGAGGCCCAGGTCGAGGGTGATGTGCACGGGATCCAGGCGCAGGAGCGCGGCGGCCTCCCGCTCGTCGTAGTCCGCGCGCTGGCCGCGGGCGACCACCGGCACCTCGCGCTCCGGGGGGCCGAAGCTGAGCCCGACCCGCTGCGGCTCCAGGGCCGCGCCGCTCCGGCCGGCGGCCGCGAGGATGCGTCCCCAGTTGGGATCGCCGCCGTGCACCGCGGTCTTCACCAGGCTGGAGCGGGCGACGGCGTCGGCCACGGCGTGGGCCTGCCGGGCGTCGGCGGCTCCTCTCACGGTGATCTCGACCAGCCGCGTGGCGCCTTCGCCGTCCCTGGCGATCTGCCGCGCGAGCGAGGCGCAGGTGGCGGTGAGCGCCGCGACGAAGGCGGGCTCGTCGCCGGCCTGCACCTCGACGCCCGAAGCTCCCGAGGCCAGGAGCAGCACGGTGTCGTTGGTGCTCATGTCGCCGTCCACGCTGATGCGGTTGAAGCTGGCCGCGACGGCCGCGCGAAGGGCGCGCCGCAACCGCCCGGGCGCCGCCGCCGCGTCCGTGGTGAGCACGGCGAGCATGGTGGCCATGTGGGGGTGGATCATGCCCGCGCCCTTGGCGAAGCCGCGCACCACGACGGGCCCGCCCGCGAGCGCGACCTCGCCAGCCGCGACCTTGGGTCGCGTGTCCGTGGTCAGCACCGCCCGGGCCGCCTCCGCCGCGTCCTCGCCGAGCCGGGCCGCGGCCGCGCGAACTCCGCGCGCCACCTTCCCCATGTCCAGCGGCACGCCGATGACGCCCGTCGAGAGCACGAGCACGCCCTCCTCGGGACAGCCCACGGACTCCGCGGCCAGGGAGGCCATGCGCCGCGCGTCCACGAGGCCGCCCGGACCCGTGCAGGCGTTCGCGCACCCCGCGTTCGCGACGAGGGCGCGGAGCCCGGCGGGATCGCGGGCGAGGACCGCCCGGTCGTAGAGGACGGGCGCCGCGGGGAAGCGATTCGTGGTGAACACGGCGGCGGCGGAGGCGGGGCTCTGAGAAGCCACGAGGGCGATGTCGAGGGCCCCGCTCGCCTTGAGTCCGCAGGCCGCCGCCCCGGCGCGGAAGCCCGGCGCGAGCCGGAAGCCCGAGAGCGGGTCCGCCGGGCAGGTCGGGTGCTCGGGCCTCATCGGGGCTCCAGCTCCCGCACGACGGCGACCTCGTCGCACGCGTGACGCCGCGGGCAGCGGATGCAGTCCGCCCAGACCTTGCGCGGCAGGGAGTCGCGATCCGCCACGGTGAAGCCGCAGCGCTCGAAGAAGGGCACCTCGCGCGTGAGCGCGATCACGCGCGCCAGACCCAGGGCGCGCGCATCGTCCACCACGCGCTCCACGAGCCCCGCGCCCAGTCCGTTGCCGTGGTGGTCGGGCCGCACGGCGAGGGTGCGCACCTCGCCGAGGTCGTCCCAGAGGAGGCGCAGCGCCGCGCAGCCCACGACCTCGCCGTCCTGCGTCGCCACGTGGAACTCGCGGAAGGAGCGGAACAGCTCGCTCATGGGGCGCGGAAGCAGAGTGCCCTCGATCACGTAGGCGCTCATCAGCCGGCCGATGCCGTGGACGTCGGCCGGGGCCGCGCGCCGCAGAGCCAGTCCCGACGGCGGGGCGGGCCGCGGCTCCCGGAGAGGCTGCCCCGCAGGCAGGAGCCCGGGCGCCCGGCGGCCGGCCGGCCGCGGCACGGGGAGCGCCGCGTCCTCGGGGTCGCCGTCGTTCAGGCCCAGGCGGGCTTCGTGCCGGGCGATCTGGTCCGCCACCGAGGCTGCGCCCGTGCCGGGCGGGTGATCGCGCCGCGCGAGCGCGGCCTCGAACGAGAGCGACGCGAGCCGGGCGTCGGTGAAGTGCGGGGAGATGGCCAGCCGCGCGGACTCGGGAAGCGCGCCGGGCTCCACCCGCGCTCGCTCGGCCTCCGCCCACAGCCGGCCGACCGCGGCATGGGCATCCCGGAAGGGCGTCCCCGCCGCGACCAGCGAATCCGCCAGCTCGACGGCGAGCAGGTCCGGCGTCAGACCCTCTCGGAGCCTCGCGTCCTCGCACTCGAGCGCGGCGATGGCCGGCGGCAGCGCGGCGAGGAGGAGAGCGAGCGTGTCGGCGGTGTCGAAGACCGCTTCCTTGTCCTCCTGCAGGTCCTTCTGGTACGCGGACGGCAGGCCCTTGAGCACGACGGCCAGGCGCTGGGCGTTGGCGATCAGCCGCCCGGCCTTGCCGCGGGCCAGCTCGAACACGTCGGGATTGCGCTTCTGCGGAAGCAGGCTCGAGCCGGTCGAGAAGGCGGCGGGGGGCCGGAACCACCCGAAGCCCGGGGAGCAAGCCAGCACGAGGTCCTCGGCGAGGCGCGAGAGGTGGACGCCGAGCAGCGCCGCGGCGCTCAGATACTCCTGAGCGAAGTCGCGGTCCCCCACGGCATCCAGGCTGTTGCTCGCCAGGCGCGTGAAGCCGAGACGCTCGGCCAGCGCGAGGCGGTCGTAGCGGAGCGGCGTGCCGGCCAGCGCGCCCGCTCCGAGCGGCATCAGGTCCGCCGCCTCCCGCGCCGCCAGCAGCCGCACCTCGTCGCGCTCGAGCGCGGCGACGGGAGCGAGCCACCAGTGGGCGAGCCGCACCGCCTGGGCGGGCTGCAGGTGAGTCTGGGCGGCCACCACCCGATCGCCGGCCGCGCGCGCCTGGGCGACGAGGGCGCGCTCCAGGGCGCGCACGCCCTCGACCGCCTCGCGGCACAGCGTCCCCACGCGCAGGCGGAGCAGCGTCGCCACCTGGTCGTTGCGGCTACGACCCGTGTGCAGACGCCGGGCCGGCGCCCCGCAGCGTGCGGCCAGCGCGGCCTCGATGGCCGAATGGACGTCCTCGCCCTCGAGGGTCGTGCGGTCCGCGGCGAGATCCTCCTCCAGACCGTCGAGGGCGGCCAGGAGGGCGATCAGCTCCGCGGGCGCGAGCACCCCGGCCTCGGCGATCGCCTGGGCATAGGCGCGCGACAGCTCGATCTCCTCGGGCCACAGCCGCCGGTCCACGGGGAGGGAATCGTTGAGCGCGCGCGCGCGGGGATCCAGGTCGCCCCCGGTCCGCGCCCGCCACACGGGATCAGTCGGCATGGCGGGTCCCGGGTCGCGCCGCTTCGGGCGCCGGGGAGGTGGAGCACCGGTGCCTCGGGGGCTCCTCGGGTGCGCTCGGCTCCCCGGCCGGGCTCGCCTCGCCGATCCTCACCGGGCTCCACGCGCCCACAGGCTCCGGGCGGCTTCGTGCGGCCGCGGGGGCGTCGCCGCTCGTCCTCGCCTCGGCGTCGCGCCAGGCCGCGGTCGCCAGGGGCAGGCCGAAGAGCCGGATGAAGCCCTCGGCGTGCGTGGCGTCGTAGCCGGTCATGTCGAAGGAGGCCAGCCCCGGGCGATAGAGCGACCAGGGGCTCGTGCGCGCCACGGCCCGGACCTGCCCGCGGTGAAGCTCCACCGTCACCTCCCCGCTCGCCGGCTCGAGCGCCGTGTCGGCGAAGGCCTGCAGGGCCGCGCGCAGGGGCGAGAACCACTGCCCGTTGTAGACGAGGTCCGCGAAGCGCGGCGCCAGCTCCGCGCGCGTGCGCAGCAGGTCGTGCGGCAGCACCAGCGCGCACAGATCCTCCAGCGCCTCCCGCAGCACCGTCCCGGCCGGCGTCTCGTAGACCCCGCGCGACTTCATCCCCACGAGGCGGCTCTCGACGATGTCCACGCGTCCCACCCCGTGCCGGCCGGCACGCTCGTTCAGCGCCGTGACCAGGGCCACGGGCTCGAGGCTCTCCCCGTCCAGGCTCACGGGCCGCCCGCCGGTGAAGCCGAGGGTCACGCGCTCCGGCGCGGCGGGCTGCCGCTCCGGAGCGCGGGTCAGGCGATAGAGGCTCTCGGGGGCCACGGTCGCGGGATCCTCGAGCGGCCCGCCCTCGTGCGAGAGGTGCCACAGGTTCCCGTCCCGCGAGAAGAGATCTCGCGACGTCTGCGCGACCGGGATGCCATGGCGCGCCGCGTAGGCGAGCGCGTCCTCGCGGGACGTGAGGTCCCACTCCCGCCACGGCGCGATCACGGCGAGCCGGGGCGCCAGGGCCTGGTAGGCCAGCTCGAAGCGCACCTGATCGTTTCCCTTGCCGGTGCAGCCGTGGGCCACGGCGTCCGCTCCCAGCCGCAGCGCCCAGTGCACCTGCCGGGCGGCGATCAGCGGGCGGGCGAGCGAGGTGCCGAGCAGGTAGCGTCCCTCGTAGACGGCGGCGGCCCGGAGCGCGGGAAAGGCGAAATCGGTGAGGAAGGGCTCGCGCAGGTCCTCGACCACGACCTCGCTCGCGCCGCTGGCGAGCGCCTTGGCCTCGAGCCCCTCCAGCTCGGCGCCCTGCCCGACGTCCGCGCAGTAGCAGACGACCTCGCACCCGTATTGCTCCTTCAGCCAGGGCACGATGATGCTGGTGTCGAGTCCGCCGGAGTACGCGAGCACTGCCTTCTCGATCTCGTGTCCGTTCTTCATCTCGTCTCGCCTTTCTTCTCGAGGGTGGCGACCGCGGCCTCGAAGCGCTCGAGGGCCAGCGCGATCTCGCCGTGGGTCACGTTGAGCGGGGGAAGGAAGCGCACGGCTCGGGGGCCGCCGCGCACGAGCAGGAGGCCCTGCTCGCGAGCCGCGGCGACGAGCATGGGTGGGTCGTACGGGGCGGCGGGGGCGATCTCGACCGCGCGCATCAGGCCGAGGCCGCGGGCCTGGGCGAGCGAGGGCCGCCGCGCCGCCAGCGCCTCGAGTCCCGCCCCCAGCTCCCGCCCGCGGCGGCGCACGCGGGCGAGGAAGGCCGGCCGGCGCACGCGGGCGAGGACCCAGGCCCCCGCCGTGGTCGACACGGGACCGCCGCCGAAGGTGCAGCCGTGCATGCCGGGGGCGAGGGCGTCGGCGACTTCGGCCGTCATGAGCACGGCGCCCAGGGGCAGCCCCCCGCCGAGAGCCTTGCTCAGGACCACGAGGTCGGCGCGGACCCCGTAGTGCTCCGCGGCGAGGAGTCGGCCGCAACGGCCCAGGCCGCACTGCACTTCGTCGAAGATCAGCAGGGCACCGCGCTCGGTGCAGCGCGCCCGCAGCTTCTCGAGGAACTCTCGGCTGGCGGGGATCACGCCGCTCTCGCCCTGCACGGGCTCGACGATCGCCGCGCAGATCTCCGCGTCGAGCGCCTCGTCCAAGGCTTCCGCCCGGTCGAAGTCCGCGAAGCGGACGCCCGGCACCAGGGGCTCGAAGGGCTCGCGGTACGCGGGCGTCCACGTCACCGAGAGCGACAGCGCGGTGCGTCCGTGAAAGCCTCCGCGGAAGGCGAGAACCCCGCGCCCGGCGCGTCCCCGGGCCCTCGCCCGCGCGCGGGCGAACTTGAGGGCGGCCTCGACGCCCTCGCTGCCGCTGTTGCAGAAGAACACCCGGTCGTAGCCCGTGGCCTCCGTGAGCCCGGCGGCGAGGGCCTCGCCCGGCCCGTGCGTGAAGAGGTTCGAGGCGTGGACCAGCACCCGCGTCTGGCGGGCGATGGCGCGGGCGAGCCCGGGCGGCGCGTGCCCGAACGCGTTCACGGCGATGCCGCTCACGAAGTCGAGGTACTGGCGCCCCGCGGCGTCCACGACCCATGCGCCGCGTCCCGACGCCAGCTCGAGCCGGGGCAGGGGATAGACCGGCGCGAACCGCTCGCGCTCCTCGACGGCCGCGGCGCCGGCCGCGGGCAACGTGTCCGTCATGGCGTGGTCCCTCGGCCGGTCGCGCTCGCGAGGCGCGCCCCTTCGCCGCCCCCCGCCTCCACCGTCGTGGCCTCGGCCGAGCCGGCGAGGAGCGCCCCGAGCGTGCCCGGGCCCTGCCAGGCGGCGATGTGCACCCGGCGCGCGCCTCCGCGGATCGCCGCCCGCGCCGCCCGCAGCTTGGGCCGCATGCCGCCGGTGACGTGCGGATGCTCGAGCAGCGAGGCCACCGAATCGGCCCCCAGGCGGGGCACGCGCGCCCCTTCGAGGACGAGCCCCGGCGTGTCGCTGAGCAGCACGAGCGCGCCGGCCGCCAGCGCGCCCGCGACGGCCGCCGCGAGATCGTCCGCGTTCAGGTTGAAGAGCGCTCCGGCGCTCGCCCCGATGCTGGCCAGCACCGGCACCCGACCCCCGGAGAGGAGGCCATGGAGGAGGCTCGGGTCGATGGCGCGCACGCGACCCACCGCGCCGAGCCGGGCCGCGTCCGGGTGGGGAGCGACCTCGGCGAGGCCGCCGTCCAGCGCCGAGAGCCCCACCGCGTCGACTCCGTGCCCGCGCAGGGCGGCGACCAGGCGCCGATTCGCCAGGCCGGCCAGGACCGCGATGGCCACCTCGAGCGTGGGTCCGTCCGTGACGCGGAGCCCGTCCACGAAGCGCGGGACGAGGCCGAGCCGCTGGCACCAGGCGCTCACCTCCGCGCCGCCGCCGTGGACGAGCACGATCCGGCCGGCCAGGGGCAGGATCTCGTCGGCCAGCTCGGCTCCGGCCCCTGGCGCCTCGAGCGCCCGGCCGCCCAGCTTGAGGACCACCGGGCTCCCCGGAGGGGCGAAGGGAGCGCGGGCGGCTCCCGTTCCCGCGGCGACGGCGGGCCCGGGGCGAGCGCTCCGCGCGGGCCTCACCATGGGAGGCCGTGCACGGCGAGGCCCGTGTCCTCGGGCCAGCCCAGCATCAGGTTGAGGTTCTGCAGCGCCTGGCCGGCTGCGCCCTTGACGAGGTTGTCCAGCGCCGCGGTGGCCAGCAGCGTGCGCCCGCCGTGCAGGGTCGTGACGGCGAGGTCGCAGCGGTTCGAGCCCCGCACGGTGCGCGTCTCGGGCCACTCGCCCGGCTCGAGGAGGCGGACGAACCGCTCGCCGGCGAAGCGCGCGGCGTAGAGGGCCCGGATCTCCTCGGGGGAGACCGGCTCGGCGAGCGGGGCGCTCGCCACGAGCAGGATGCCCCGCGCCATGGGCACGAGCTGGGGCGCGAAGCCGACGGGGATCGCGACTCCGCCGAGGCGCGCGAGGTTCCGCTCCATCTCGGGCACGTGCGCGTGCACGGCTCCGGCGCGGTAGAGGGCGGCACCGCCGTCCCGCTCGACGAACGAGGTGCCGAGCTGCGGCGAGCGGCCGGCGCCGCTCAGCCCCGAGAGGGCGCTCACCATCACGGGCCCCGCGAGCCGCGCGGCCGCGGGCAGCAGCGCCAGGGTGGCGGCGGTGGGATAGCAGCCCGGGTTCGCCACGCGCGCGGCGCCCACGATCTCGGCGCGGAAGGCCTCGGGGAGACCGTAGGCGTAGCCCTCGTCCCCGTTCTCCGCGCCGGGGCCGGTCGAGGGGCTGCCGCCGTCGCGGAAGTCGGCGGAGAGATCCACGACCCGCGCCGGGCCCCGGGCCAGGGCCGGGCGCTCCGCGGCGAGGGCCTTCCAGGCGCCGTGCGGCAGACAGGAGACGAGGGTGTCGAAGGCGCCGTCCGCCAGGCGCTCCTCGAGGCTCGCGGGATCCACGACCTCGGGCAGCGCCGCGGCGCGCGGGTCGAGCCCGGCGAGCAGCTCGACCGCCGGCCGACCCGCGTGCTCGCGCGAGCACAGCACGCCCAGCTCGAGGCCTGGATGGGAGAGGGCCAGGCGGGCGAACTCCTGACCGGAATAGCCGCTGGCGCCGAGCAGGGCCACGCGCCCGAGCCGGCGCTCCTCGGGGCGCTCCCCCGCGGCCTGGACTCGCGGTGGCCGGTTCCGCGGCGCGGGCGCTACGCCTCCGCCGCCGGCCCGGGACTCGAGCCCGGCCGGCTCTGCGCGCAGGGCGCTCACTGCCGGGTACCGGAGCCGTGGAGCGAATCGAGCAGGCGCTTGAATCGTCGCGCGGCGGAGGCGTCCTCGGTCACGACCAGCACGGTGTCGTCGCCGGCCACGGAGCCCACGACGCCCGCGAACCGCTCCAGGTCGATGGCCCGGGCCACGGCGTTGGCGTGGCCGGGCGGCGTGCGGACCAGGGCCAGGTTCTGGGCGACGCGGACCTCGTTCACGAAGACCTTGAGGTCGAGCGATTGCCGCTGGCGGTCCAGGGTCTCGCTCTCCGGGCCCGGCAGCTCGTAGACCATGCGTCCCTGCGCCCCGGGGCGCTTCAGCACGCCCAGGCTGCGCAGGTCGCGGGAAAGCGTGGCCTGGGTGGCCTCCACCCCCGAGTGGGCCAGGGCCTTGACCAGCGCCTGCTGGCTCGTGAAGCGACGATCGGCGAGCAGGTGGGCCAGGACGGCGAGACGGCGCGAGCGCTGCATGGGCGACCTCCGTCAGCATGAATAGTTATGCGACATTGTGCATAACATCACGGAGCCCGGTCCGCTGTCAAGGACGAAGTGAGCCGCGGCGGCTTCCTCGCCCGGGGGCGGCGAGGCGCGGAGGCGCGCCGCGGGCACGCGAAAGGCCCCGGCCGCTCTCGGGACCGGGGCCTTCGCGGCGAGTCGCTACTTCACCACGGCCGAGCTGCCCGTCACCTCCGAGAAGGGCTCGGCGCGTCCGCCCAGGTGCTTGGCCAGGAAGTTCTCGGCGCGCCCGTAGAAATCGAGCCGATTCTGCGGTCGCGCGAACCCGTGCCCCTCGTCCGTGTAGACCACGTACTCGACCGGCAGGTTCTTCGCGCGCATGGCGGCCACGATCTGGTCGGACTCGCGCACGTTCACCCGGGGGTCGTTCTGGCCCTGGCCGATCATGAGCGGCACCTTGATCGCGTCCACGTGGAAGAGCGGCGAGACGCGCTGATTGAAGACCGAGTCCCGGTCCACGGGGCCCATGCGCAGGTCCCAGAGCTTGCGCATGGTCGCCCAGTAGGGCGGCACCGACTCCAGCAGGGTCTTGAGGTTCGACGGCCCGACGATGTCCACGCCGCACGCGTAGAGGTCGGGCGTGAAGGTGAGGCCCGCCAGGGTGGCGTAGCCGCCGTACGAGCCGCCCATGATGGCCACCCGCTTGGGATCGGCGTAGCCCTTGGCGATCGCCCACTTCGCGGCGTCGGTCAGGTCGTCCTGCATCTTGGCGCCCCACTGCAGGTCGCCGGCGTGCAGGAACTTCTTGCCGAAGCCGGTCGAGGCGCGGTAGTTCACGTTGACGACCGCGTAGCCGCGATTGGCCAGCCACTGGTCGGTCGGGCTGTAGCCCCAGGAGTCGCGGGCCCAGGGGCCGCCGTGAATGTAGAGGACCGTGGGCAGGTTCTTGGCCGGCACGCCCACGGGCAGCGTCAGGTAGCAGGGAATGTCCAGCCCGTCGCGGGCCTTGATGACCACGCCCTCCATCTTGGCCAGCTTCACCTGCTCGAGCGCCGGCTGGTTGCCGAAGAGGAACGCGGCCTTCTTCGTCTTGCGGTCGTACAGGTACCACTTCACCTGGCTGTCGCTGTTCGTGTAGGCCACGACCCACTGCTGGTCGGCGCGGTCCCGGCTGGTGACGGCGAAGTCGCCGGGATTCAGCTTGCGCAGCGCGGCGAAGTCCGCGGCGATCGCCGGATCCAGCACCTTCCACTCGTTGCGCAGGTAGTCGAAGCCCACGGCCTGGACGATGCGGGTGTCCGGGTGGATCAGCACCCCGCCCACGTCGCAGCGCGGATCCACGGCCAGGCTCTCCAGCTCCTTGCCCGTGGCCAGGTCGACCTTCACCAGGCGGGTGACGTCGGAGCCGACCGAGGTGGTGACGTAGGCCGCCTTGCCGTCGGCGGTGAAGCCCAGGAACGAGCCGTTCTCCTCGGGCGGGAGCACGAGCAGATCCCGCCAGGGCGCCGCGGCGTCGTCGCGGACGCGCAGGATCTGGCTGCCGTCCTTGGGGTCCATGGCCAAGGCCGCGCGCACCACGAAGGCGGCGTCCGTGCCCCAGCCCTGCACGTCGCCGGGGTTCTCCGCCTCCAGCTTCTCCTCGCCGGTGCTGATGACGACGCGATAGCTGTCGAAGAGCCGCTTGTCGCGCAGGTTCAGGCCCACGACTAGCTCGTCGGGGTGGTTCTTGTCCATGTCCACGCCGATGGCGCGCGCGCCCTCGTGCGGCGTGAGGTCGCGGGTCTCGCCCCCCGCCAGGGGCACGGCGTAGAGATGGAAGTTCTCGTTCCCCGCCACGTCCTGCAGGTAGAGCAGGGTCTTGCCGTCCTCGGCGAAGTAGTACTGCCGGATGCCGCGCTTCTCGTCGCGGGTGACCATGCGGTCGTCGTTCTGGCCGATGGTCTTGACCCAGACGTTCAGCACGCCCTTGTCGGAGGGCGCGAGGTAGCCGAGCAGCTTGCCGTCGGGCGAGAGCTGCGGGTTCGCCTTGACCGGATTGCCGAAGAACACGTCGCGCGGGGCGAGCGGCGGCAGCGCGGCGCGGGCGGCGCCGGCGAGCGGACCGAGGGCCAGAGTCGCGAGCAGGAGTGGAGCGGCGATTCGAGACCAGCGGTGCGGTCGGTACATGCCGGAGGTTCCTCCTCGAGGGTGAGTGGGCACCGGGCCGGGGCGGCTGGACTTGCGCGCCCCGCCCTGCGCGGGACTGCCGCGGGGCCAGGACTCGTCAGGGAACTCGAGGGAGAATGGCTCCGCGGGCGGGGAGGCTATCACCGGCCGCCCGCCGGCGGGGCCTCACGGGGAGCAGAAGCGGACGAGCGAGGCAGGCGGGCGGGCCAGCGCGGGGCGAGCCCGCGCGCAGGGATGGTGGGCGGGCCGCCCTGATCGCGGCGATTTTGCGCACTCCTTGCTCGCTCCCCACAGGCACGGGACACGGGAAAGGCCCGAGGGCTCAGCATGAAGAGCGAGGTGCCTGGACGGCACCGAAGCGCGGCGCGCCCCCTGCGCCGCCGCGAGGACGACGAGCAGTCAGAGGCCGTGCCGGCCGCCCCCGCCCGAGCCTGCGCGAAATGGAGAGGAGGTCGCCGGCCGTCTCGATCCTCACCCTCGCGGCATTCGAGGCCGTGTTCGTTCGCCGATTCAGCACCTGCGCGGGCCGCAGACAGAAGGCGAGGCCGGGCCCGGACCTGGCCCGTGCGGGGCGAACAAGACCGGAGTCCGAGCCATCGGAGGTGCACCGTGGCCTATCATCGTCCTCCTCGTGATCCCCGAGCCCAAGTCTCTCCCGGGCAGGCGGTCGCCGAGATCGTCATCATGGCGATGTTGGGGATCCTGATCCTGGCGATTCTATGGTTCGCCAAGCCCGCCCTGGCCTGGGCGACGATGCTCCACCCGTGATCCTGCCGCCGGGCGGCGCGCTTCCTGCCCACCACGGCAGCGTCACCAGGCCGGCATCCTGAGGAGGACGAGCGGGGTTTCGCCATCGTCGTCCATCCAGCGAGAGGGCCCACAGCCGCCCGCGGGCGCTCGAAGCTGCTCTTCTTCGTGGGAGAGCGGCCGAGAGGTCCGCGGGCGGCACCTTCTCCGAGCGGGGCGCGACGCCGGACGAGAGACTCGCCGAGGTCGGGTTGCCCGCGGGCCACGGCGGCGCTCAAGGGGCGGAGCCCGAGGCGGGGCGCGGCCAAGGCAGTGACACTTCCCTGACAAGCGAAGGCATGCGGGCCTTAGCCTTGATGAGTCCGGAGCGCGTCCCCCGTAATGGTACTTGCGTATATGCGCCGTTACGTCCGCCTATACATCGGAAACGCCTGATCCCGACCAACCCATGCGGGTGGAAGGCGGTAGCCGTGAACTCGCTGAGCGCCCTCGTGACCCGGCGGCAGGCGGAATCGACGCCGCGCGCCGCTCCGGGTTCCGAGCCTCGCAGCACCAGAGTCCCTGACGCGGAGAGCCTCGCCTTGCGCCCTGAGAGCCCCGAGCGTGCGCGGCAAGGGGAGAAGAGTCCGGCGATCGTCGTGGATCGCGTGGCCATCGCCTGCCTGCTGGCGATTCCGCTGGGCGTCACGCTCCGTTACCTGCCCTTCTATCTGCTCGGCCCGGCCGGCCGCGCCCGCGATCCGCTCCGGCCTCTGCTCGATCCCGCCGGCGCGCTCGGGCTCGGGTTCGGCATCGCGGGTCTGTCCCTCTTCCTCTTCATGTGGCTCTATCCCCTGCGGAAGCACCTGGGCGCATTGCGCCGCCGCGGGAACCTGGGCGTCTGGCTTCGCGTCCACATCCTGGCGGGGCTGACGCTGCCCTTCGTCGTGGCCGTCCACGCGGGCTGGCGCTTCACGGGCCTCATCGGCCTGGGCTACGCGGCCATGATGCTGGTCATCCTGAGCGGGATCGTGGGCCGCTACCTCTACGCGCACATCCCCCGCCGGCGGAACGGCCTCGAGCTCTCGCGCGACGAGGTGGTCAACGAGCGCCGGGCGCTGCTCACGCGCATCGCGGCCGAGACCGGGCTCGACCCCGGCGAGGTCGAGCAGTCCCTGACCCTGGGCCCCGCCCGCGGGGCGGGGCACGGCCTCCTGGGCACCTTCGCGCACCTCGTGGCCGACGACCTGGCGCGGCGCCGGGCGCTGCGCGCCCTGCAGAAGCGCTGGTCGCGCCCGCGGCCCGGAGAGCCGGCGCCGGATCGCCGGGCGGTGGCCGCGGCTCTCGCGCTCGCCCGCCGGCAGCTCGCGCTGGACCAGCAGGTGCGCATGCTGGACGCCACGCACCGCGTGTTCGGCTGGTGGCACGTGGCCCACCTGCCCGTGGCCATCACCGCGCTCCTCGCCATCCTCGTCCACGTCACGATCGCGGTCCTGGTCGGCGGCGTGCTGGTGCGTTGAGCCATGGGCATGCTCGTCACGACCCTGGCCTTCCTGGCCCTCACCGTGCTCCTGGCCTGGTGGCACGTGCGCCGCTCGCGCTCGGGTCAGGACCCGCCCGTGGCGCGGACCTGTCCGCGCTGCTCGGCCGCGATCGCGGCGGGCGCGGAATTCTGCCCGGCCTGCGGCGTTCCCCTCCAGGCCTTCGAGCTGGTCACCGCGCCGGTCGTGGACCCGACGGCGGTCCCGGATTCGGGAGCGAGGCCCCACCCCATCGTGCGGGCGGACGTGTGCGTGGGCTGCGGCACCTGCGTCGCGGCCTGCCCCGAGCCCGGCGCGCTCCGCCTCGTGGACCATCGGGCGCTCGTGAACCTGGACGTCTGCCAGCGCCACGGGCTGTGCGCACCCGCCTGCCCCGTCGGGGCGATCGTGATGGCCACGGGCGCCGCGGTCCAGCGCCTCGAGGTGCCCGAGGTGGACGCCAACTTCCAGACGAACGTGCCCGGGCTCTACATCGTCGGCGAGCTGGGCGGGCGAGGGCTCATCAAGAACGCGATCAACGAGGGCCGGATCGCCGTCGAGCACGTGGCGCAGACCCTCGCCGCCGAGCGCGGGCGACCGCCGGGCCCGCCGCTCCCTCCGTCCCTCGAGCGGGAAGAGCCCGGCCCCTACGAGCTGGTCGTGGTGGGCTCGGGGCCCGCCGGGCTGTCGGCGGCGCTGGAGGCGAGACGGCTCGGCCTGCGCTGCGTGGTGCTCGAGCAGGGCTCGATCTCCGACACGATCCGCAAGTACCCGCGCCGCAAGCTCCTCCTCGCGGAACCGACGCGGGTGCAGCTCTACGGCAACCTCTGGGTCGCGGACGCCTCGAAGGAGGAGCTGCTGCGGGTGTGGGAGGCGGTGATTGCGCGGGCCCAGCTGAACGTGCACACCGGCGAGCGCGTCGAGGCGCTGGCGCGTGACGGAGTGCTCTTCCGCCTGCGCACGCCCGGGACCGAGTACCAGGCGCGCAAGGTGGTGCTGGCGATGGGGCGTCGGGGCACGCCGCGCCGGCTGGGGGTGCCGGGCGAGGAGCTGGAGAAGGCCCTCTACGACATCGTCGAGATGGAGGCCTTCGTGGGCTGCCGCATGCTGGTCGTAGGCGGGGGCGACAGCGCGATCGAGTCGGCGGTGGGACTGGCGAGCCAGCCCGACACGACGGTGGTCCTGTCCTACCGCGGGCAGGAATTCGGGCGGGTCAAGGAGCGCAACCGCGAGAAGCTGGAGGCGGCGCGGGCGGCGGGGCGCGTGGAAGTGCTGCTGGAGAGCCGGGTGCTCGAGATCCGGCCGGGGGTCGTGGCCCTGGACTGCGCCGGCGAGCCGCGGCTCCTGCCCAACGACTACGTGGTGATCCGCATCGGCGGCGAGCCGCCCTACCCCTTCCTCGAGCGCTGCGGCGTGCGCATGGTGACCAAGGAGATCGCCATCGAGACGGGCGCCCAGCGGAGCGCCGGATGACGATCCCGGGCCGCGAGCGCGGGACCGCGGAGCCGATGGCCTCCGGGCGCACGCTCGACTGCGGCAGTCCCTGCCGCACGTCTCGCTCGGGCTGCGCCAGCACGGCTCCACCATCCCTGGCTCCGCCGCTGCGCAGGCATCGCCCTCTGGCCATCGGCCCCCGCGGCAGCGCCGCGCTCGCGGTCCTGTCGCTCACGGCCGTCCTCGCCGCCGCGCCGGCGCGCGCCCAGCTCTCGCCGGGGCCGTTGGCCGAGGCGCATCGCGCCCTCGACGGGGCCACGCAGTGCTTCCAGTGCCACGCCAGTGGGGCCGGAGTGGTGGACGCCAAGTGTCTCGCCTGTCACACCGAGATCGGCTGGCTGCGCGTGCGCGGGCGCGGCCTCCACGCGCGCGTCGGGACCACCGCCTGCGCGAAGTGCCACCCCGAGCACGCCGGGCGCGGCTTCCAGCTCGTGCGCTGGGACGAAGGCTCCCCCCAGCGCTTCGACCACCGGCGGGCGGGCTTCTCGCTCGAGGGCCGGCATGCCTCCCTCGCCTGCCGGCAGTGCCATGCGCCGCGCTTCCAGAAGTCGGGCGCCGCTCCTCTCATCCGGCAGGAAGATCACGCGCGCTCGTGGCTCGGCCTGGAGACCCCCTGCGGCTCGTGCCACGAGGATCCGCATGGGGGCGAGGAAG
Organism: Candidatus Eiseniibacteriota bacterium; assembly: GCA_033853925.1. Lineage (GTDB taxonomy): Bacteria > Eisenbacteria > RBG-16-71-46 > RBG-16-71-46 > RBG-16-71-46 > JANXPZ01. The sequence goes on along the minus strand of JAWOLC010000016.1, from coordinate 51,994 downwards.
GCGCCGACTGCCGGCGCTGCCACGACCAGGAGAAGTGGAAGCCCGCGCCGGGGTTCGATCACGCCAGGACCCGCTACCCGCTCACGGGCAAGCACGTCTCTCTGGCCTGCTCGGCGTGCCATCCGGCCGCGAAGCTCGCCGCCGCGGTGGGCCGGGGCGCCGCGTCCGTCGCCGCGTACGGCTCGTTGCGCTTCGCCCCCGTGGCCCACGCCGACTGCGCCTCCTGCCATCGCGACCCGCACGCCGGTCGGTTCACCGGGGCGTGCGCCCGCTGCCACGTCACGACCGGCTTCCACGACGTGAACCAGCGCGACTTCGACCACGACCGCACGCGCTTCGCCCTGCGCGGCAAGCACGCCACCCTGGCGTGCGCCCGCTGCCACGACCCCAAGACCGCCTGGGGCGAGAAGCCGCCCTTCGAGCGCTGCGCGGCCTGCCATCCCGACGCGCACGCCGGGCAAGCCACGCTGGCCGGGCGAGCCGCCGACTGCGCCGCCTGCCACGACGAGCGCGGCTGGACGCCCTCGACCTTCACGGCCGCCGCGCACCAGACGACTGCCTACCCGCTCGAAGGCCGGCACGCGAGCGCGGCCTGCGCGAGCTGCCACCTCCGGAGCGCCGAGGCCGGGCTCGGGACCTCGCGCGTCCTGCTGCGGCCGCCGCACGCGCAGTGTGCCGACTGCCACGCCGATCCGCATCGGGGCCGGTACGCGGCGGGCGGCGCCCGGGCGCAGGCCGGAGGGTGCCGCGCCTGCCACACGCTGGACCGGTTCGTGCCCTCCACCGTCACCGCCGCCAGCCACGCCCGGCTCGGCTTCGCCCTGGAGGGCGCGCACCTCGCCGCCGCCTGCCGCTCCTGTCACTCCGACCTGGACTCGCCCCGCCCCGCCTCGAGCCTCAAGGGCGCGGCGGAGCCCGCCCTGTTCGTGGCCGAGACGCCGGCGGGCTGCACGGACTGCCACGCGGACCCGCATCGGGGCCGCTACTCCCCCGGCGGCGCGCGGCCGCAGGCCGAAGGCTGCCGCGCCTGCCACTCGCTGGCCGCCTTCTCGCCGGCCACGATCGGGGTGAGCGACCACTCGGGTTACGGCTTCGCGCTCGAGGGCGCCCACCGCGCCGTGCCCTGCCTGGCCTGCCACAAGGACCTCGCCGCGCCGCGGGCCGCCTCGAGCCTCAGGGACGCCGCCGTGCCCGCCCTGTTCGTGACCGCGCTGCCGACCGGCTGCGCCGACTGCCACGCGAGCCCCCACGGCGCGCAGTTCGCGGGTCGCCCGGCCACGCGTGCCGGCCTGCCCGGCGACGCCTGCGAGGCTTGCCACGACCTGCAGGCGTTCGCCCCCGCGGGCCGCTTCGATCACGAGCGGGACGCCGCCTTCCACCTGCGCGGCGCCCACGCCCGCGTGGCCTGTGGCGCCTGCCATCCGACCGCCCGCGACGCCGCGGGGCGCGCTTACGCCCTCTACCGGCCGACCCCGGAGCGCTGCGAGGACTGCCACGCGGTGCGGCAGACGCCCAAGGGTCCGGCCGTCACCACTCGCCCGAGCCCCAAGAGCTCCTGATCGCCCGGAGGCCCGCCATGAAGCGATCCGCATTCCATCCGACCCCGAAGCTCGGAGCGTCCCCGCCGTGGCTGCCGGGGCTCCCGCGTGGCGTCGGCCCGCAGGGCGAGCCGGGAAGCGCGTTTCCGGCCGTTCTGCTCGCGGCGCTCCTGCCCGTGACGCTGGCCCTCGTGGCGGTCGCTGCCGAGGAGCCGCCCTACCCGCACGGGAACTACCAGGGCGACTGCTCCATGTGCCATGGCGATCAGGGCTGGAAGCCGGCGCAGATCGGCCCGCGCTTCGACCACGCCAAGGCGACGAGGTCCCGCTTCGCCTTGACCGGGGCGCACGCCTCGGTGCCCTGCACGGCCTGTCACGCGACGCTCGACTTCACCCTGCAGAAGCCGATGTGCAGCTCGTGCCACGAGGACCCGCACCGCGGCGAGTTCGGCGCGGATTGCGGGCGCTGCCACACGGCCCGCTCGTTCCTGGACCGGGACATGATGGTGCGCCTGCACCAGACCACGCGCTTCCCGCTCGCGGGGGCGCACGCGGGGCTCGACTGCGAAGCCTGCCACCAGCCGGCGGCGCAGGGGCACATGCAGTTCGTGGCCACGATCGCCGACTGCTACGGCTGTCACCGCGCCGACTTCGCCGCGACGACGACTCCGGCCCATGCGGCGGCCGGCATCTCCACGGACTGCACGCAGTGCCACAACGCCATCGCCTGGGGGCCGGCCCGCTTCGACCACTCGGCCACCGGCTTCCCGCTCACCGGAGCCCACCTCTCGGTCGCCTGCTCGTCCTGCCATGGAACGCCCTGGCAGACGAGGCCGGCCAGCGACTGCTACTCCTGCCACCTGGCGCAGTACAACGCCACGACGAGCCCCCCGCACGCGGCCGCGGGGATCCCGACGACGTGCGCCACCTGCCACTCGACCGGCACCTGGGGCAGCGGCAGCTTCGATCACTCGACGACGCCCTTCCCCCTCACGGGGGCGCACCTCTCGGTGGCCTGCGTGACGTGCCACGGCACGCCGTGGCAGATGACGCTCGCCACCGACTGCTACTCGTGCCACCAGGCCCAGTACAACGCGACCGCCGATCCCAACCACGCCGCCGCCGGCTTCCCCACGACCTGCGCCACCTGCCACAACACCACGAGCTGGGCCGGAGCCACCTTCGACCACACCTGGTTCCCCATCACCTCGGGGGCGCATTCAGGCCTCACCTGCTCGACCTGTCACACGGTCTCGACCAACTTCGCGGCGTTCAGCTGCCTGCCCGGAGGCTGCCACCCCCAGGCCACGACGGATCAGAACCACAGCAGCGTCGCGGGCTACACCTACGACAGCAACGCCTGCTACCGGTGCCATCCGACCGGCTCGGTCGGGGGATGATCACGATGTGGGCGGGAAGGCCTCTCCGGGAGGAGCCATGATCAGGACTGCGACGGCCCCCGCGGGAAGCGCGTGGGAGGCCCGAGGGCGCAGGGCCGGCGGAGGCGCCGCCGCGCGCGCAGGCGGCACGGGCAGGTGGCGCGCGTCGGCGTCGGGCCTCGGGGTCGCGGTGGCGCTCGCGGGGGCGCTGGCGCTCACTGCCCGAGCGGGCGCGGCCACGACCCGCGTCAGCTACCTCGCCGGCGGCTCGGTCTACGTGGAGGCCGGCAGGCTCGAGGGCCTGGGCGAAGGCGATTCGTTGCTGGTGGTGCGCGAGGGGCGGACGATCGCCTGGCTCCGCGCGGCGTTCCTCTCCTCGCATCGGGCGGCGTGCGACACGCTGCGCACCTTCGCGGCCGTGCAGGTGGGTGACACGGTTCGCTTCAGCGCTCGGGAGGCGCCCCCCGTCGCGCCGGTCCCTGCCGCGGCCGCCGTCGTGCCCGCCCCCGACACCTCGCGGACGGCTGGCGCTCCCGCTCCCCCCATCGCCCCGGCCACGCCGCGGCGAGCTTCGCCGAGCGGACGCCTCCACGGCCGCGTGGGCGTGGGACTCCTCAGCCTCGACACGCAGGGCGGCGGACGTCTGAGCCAGCCCGCCCTGGACCTGACCCTGGACGGATCGCCTCTGGCCGGCTCGCCGCTCACGGTCTCCTTCGATCTGCGCGGGCGGTGGACGAGCTTCCAGCGGGCGGCGGGCGGAACGGTGACCGAGGATCTCACGCGTGTCTACCGCTTCAGCCTCTCGGCGCACGATCCGTCGGGGCGCTACCTGGTCACCGTCGGCCGGCAGAGCTCACCCTCGCTGTCACCCGTCAGCCTCTTCGACGGCGCCCTGGTCGAGTCCCGGGGGGCGCGCTGGAACACCGGGCTCTTCAGCGGCGCCCAGCCCGATCCGCTGCGCCTCGGGCTGTCGAGCAGCATCGTCGAGGGCGGCGGGTACCTGGAGTGGCACCAGCCGGCCGGCTCGGCGCGACGCTGGTCGCTGGCCGGCGGCGCGGTGTCCTCGGTGCAGGCCGGCACCACCAACCGCGACTTCGCCTTCGCCCAGCTCTTCTACCTCGACCCGCGTCTCTCCGTATTCGGGGCGCAGGAGCTGGACCTGAACCGCGGCTGGAAGCGGGCGCTCGGGGAGCCCACGCTCTCGGCCACGAGCACGTTCATGACCGCGAGCCTGAAGCTGACGCCTTCGCTGTGGCTGAACGGCGGCTACGACAACCGGCGCAACGTGCGGCTCTACCGCGACCGGGTCACGCCGGAGACGGAATTCGACGACCGCTACCGCGAGGGCGCCTGGGGCGGGCTCTCGCTGGAGCTGGCCCCGCGCGTGCGCCTGAGCGGGGACGCGCGCACGAGCGCCATCGCCAACGGGGACCGGCTGAACGGCTGGTCGGGCGCGGCCGAGGTCCATCAGCTCGGGCCCCTGAACGGGGCGCTGCGCGGCCGGCTGAGCCACGCCAGCGGCGCCGGCATCGAGACGGGGCTGGCGAGCTTCGGCGGCGGTCTCGACCCGCTGCCGGGCGCGCGCCTGGAGCTCGCGGGCGGCGTGCGCACGACCCGTGATCCCCTCGCCGGGGTCCAGGATCGCACCCTCTGGGAGAGCGGCAACCTGGACCTGACCCTCGTGCGCCGTGCCTACCTGGACCTCTCGGTCGAGCGCGACCACGGCGGGATCACGCCGAGCACGCTGCTCTACAGCCGGGTGAGCTGGAGGTTCTGAAGGCCACCCGGCCACGGCGCCCCGGGCCGGCACGAGTCGGGGCGGCGCCACGTGGCCCGCGGCGCCGCCCCGACGATGCGGCTCGGAGGCCGTCACCTCATCCAGACGATGCGCCGGGTGAGAGTGCGGCCGGCGGCCTCGAGGCGGGCGAAGTAGGCGCCGGTCGCCACGGCGCGGCCCGAGTCGTCGCGTCCGTCCCAGGCCACGCTGTTCGAGCCGGCCGGCCGCTCGCCGTCCACCAGCGTGCGCACGATCTCGCCCTGCACCCCGAAGATCGCCAGGCGCACCCGGCCCGGGCCCGGCAGGGTGAAGTCGAGGCGCGCCTCGCGCGAGGCCGGGTTGGGACGCGCGGGCGAGAAGGAGAGCCCGTACCCCGTGGGCTCCACCGCGAGCAGGGTCGTGACCAGGTTCACCGTCACGTCGCACTGCTGGACCCGCGTGCCCCTGGCGTTCGTCACCGTCAAGGTCAGAGTGTTCGTGCCCAGGGCCACGGAGTCGGGCACGCTCACCGCGAGGTTCAGGTCGCCGGAGCCGGCGGCCGCCACGCCCGGGAGCGTTCCGGGCGGGGGCAGGGGCCAGGCGCGGGCGCTGGTGAGCGTGTAGCCGTAGTCGCTCGGGAAGAGCGGGTTCTGATTGTTCACCGTCCAGGTGAGGTTGAGGACGTCCCTCGGGTTCGCGCTCTGCGCGGGCGGGCAGCTCGCCAGGGCGAACCAGGTGTCGACGGCGGTGGCCCAGACGTCCACGTTCGCCCCGCGACCGTCGGCCCAGGTGGGCCGGACGTAGCGCGGGTCGCCGTAGAGGTGGCTGTAGTCCCCCTGGTTGGGCGCGATGTTGCTCAGCGAGGTGGTGAAGTTGCTCGTGGCGCTGGTGAAGCGCGCGTTCGCCTGCCAGGTCGCGCCGCCATCCTGGGAACGGGAGGCGTACTGGTTCGCGCGCGAGCCGTAGGTGTCGTCGCGGAAGTCGAACCAGGTGGCGTAGGGGCAGCCGTCCGCGCCAACGATCACCTCGGGCAGGAAGTCGTCGAAGCCGATCCCGTCGTCGTTCAGCCGAAGGGGTCCGTTCCAGCTCGTGCCGTTGTCCGAGTACTTGACGAACGCGTCGCGCTGGTCGCGCGCCCGGTAGCCGCCGGGTCCGCCGCCGTACGCGGTCCTCACCCGGTACGAGCCGATCGGCGAGTTTCCGAAGACGGGAGCGTACCGGAGGTAATAGGTCCCCGCGGCCGGGGCCGTGAACATGTAATAGGTCTGGGTGACGCTGGACCCGGCGGTGATGTCGCCCCCGTAGCACAGGCGCTGCCCCGCGTCGGGGCTGGGGGCGAAGAGGCGCAGGGTGTAGGTGGCGCTGGGGGGCAGCGAGTCCGCCCAGACGATGATGCTCTGGCCGGCGCTCAAGGCGAAGCTCCAGTAGTCGAGGTCCGAGGTCGAGGAGCTGGAGCCGCGCAGGGTCTGCCCCGGCGTGAAGGGCGTGGCGGTGGTGGGATCCCCGTTCGGCTCGACCTCGGCCTTGCCGGAGTTGAGCGGCACCGGGGCCGAGATGATGTCCCAGGTCTCGTTCCAGGCGACGTAGACGCGGCCGCGATTCGCGCCCTTGGTGCGGTCCACGGCGATCGAGGGGAAGGTGATGCCGCGCTCGCGGTTGAAGCCGGGGGCGCCCGTGCCGAACTGCGCGTAGAGGCTGTCCACCGTGACCTCCGTGCCCCAGGACGGCGAGCCGGAGCCGGGGTTCGGCGCCTTGCGCAGATTCAGATAATCGGCGTCGAAGGGGCCGATGGCCGACCACACGACGTAGATCTCGCCCCCGGGGCCGACGACCGGGCGCGACCCCTGGACCGTGCCGTTCTCCGCGACCGAGGAGATCTGCACGCCCGGCGACCAGGTGACGGCCTGGTTCGTCGAGCGATAGAAGGTGATGTGGTCCGAGGCGTCGAAGGTGGTGGTCGTGACGTAGACGTTCCCCGTGACGGAGTCGGCGACGCACCAGGGCTTGTCGAGGAAGCTCGTCGCGGCGGGGACGGTGGCCACGATGGAGGGCGTGCCCCAGGTGAAGGTGGAGCCCGAGAAGGTGGCGGGCACCACCGCGAGGGCGCTGACCGAGGGGGCGGTCGGCCCGGGCACGTCCTGGCCCATGCCGCAGTAGTAGAACTTGCCCCGCTTCTCGTCCACGGTCACGATCGGATCGCTCGACCACCACCAGTTCGGGTAGGCGGACGGGTGCGGAATCGTGACCTGGGTGAAGGACGCGCCGCCGTCCACCGAGTAACCGGCCGTCTGGAGGTCGTGGTAGGGATTGAAGGTGAATCCCTGCCCGTCGTTCCAGGCGATGAGCACGTAGTTGCCCAGGGCGGCCACGCTCTCCTCGGCCTGGCCCGCGGAGCTGGCGTCGCCCGTCGGGTTGTTGACGCGCACGTTGGTCGGCGCGACCACCGCCTTCTCGGCCGAGGCCATCACCACCCGCCGGTCGAAGTCCAGGGGCTTCCCGCCCTCGTCCGAAACCTCCGCCTTGCGCGCGTGCAGGCCCTGCCCGCGCGTGGCCCCGTGCTTCCTCAGCTCGCGCTGCCGCGCCCGCGCGGCGGCCATGCGCCCACGCGCGCCCTGCATGAGCAGATCCCGCTGGAGCTGCTTGAGGGTGCGGCGCTGGGTCTCGCGCTCGGCGGGGCTCAAGCCGCTCCCCGGTCCGGTCCCGCCCTCCTGAGCCCAGGCCGGAAGGGCCGTGAGCAGGGCAAGGGTCGCGACGAGCAGCACGCGTCGCGCCGGGCAGGATGGCGCCGGGCGGATCGGGGACATGAGAGTTGCCTCCAGGGAGGGGATGGGTTGGCAGAGCAGCACGATCGGTCCACTGCCAATTCTACTCCAACTTCGCAAGGGAGGAGCCAGTCCTCGACGGAACCTTCGCCGCCGGATTCCCCTCCCCCGCCCCGCGCGGGATCGGGGTGGCCGTGCATCCTGCACTGGGGACCCGGCTGGTCGCCCTTCGCCCCTCGAGTCCCCTCGGGCCCAGGGGGGTCCGCCCTTCCCGAGCGGCTGGACACAGGGGTTGCCTCCCCGCCGCGGCTCCCCCGGCGGCCGCCGGACGGCCCGCGGCGCGCGAAATATCCCGTTCCCCTGGGTCCGGATTGGTGGAAGAATGGCGTTCCAGTTGCCGGGCGCGACTGCGGAGGTGCACCGTAATGAGGCCGCCCCAGATCGTGACCGCGCTCCTGCTGTACGTCCTGGCAGCTTGGGCCGGCGTGGGCCGCAGCGCCGAGCTTCCCTCGCGATCCCCGCGCGAGTGGCTCTCCTTCACCCAGAGAGAGGCCGGCGAGTGGCGCGTGCGCTGGGACGATCCCGCGGACGCACCGCAGGTCATCCACGGTCGCGGGAGCGCGCCGCTGCCCGGCTGGACGACGGGGCACGCCCGGGCAGTGCAGGACCTCTTCACGCGCAACGCCGGCTTGTTCGGGCTGCGCGCCGGGCTGGACGACTTCGCGATGGTGCAGGAGCGCGAGCGTCGCGGCGTGCACCACCTGCGCATGCGCCAGCTCTATCGCGGCCTCCCGGTGCTGGACGGCGAATACATGGCGAGCGTGGACCGGCAGGGCCGCCTACGCATGCTGGCCGGAGGCGCGGTGCGCGTGCCCGAGACGGAGACCACACCCGCGTTTCCCGCCGCGCACGCGGAGGAGCTGGCCCGCGCCGCGGCGCCGGCGACGGCGGAGCGCGCGCGGGCGGCCACGGAGCTGGCGGTGCGCGTGCGCGAAGGTCGGGGGGCGCTCGTCTACGTGGTCACTCTGCTGGCGAGCGCGCGACCGTACTGGTGGCGGGTGACGGTGGATGCCCGCAGCGGGGCGGTGCTCGAGACGGCGAACCTCGCGCTGGGCGAGGGGTACACGGGCGTCGGCCGCGGCTGGGTGGCGAATCCGAATCCGGATCACGGGCTGCTGGACACCACCCTCGTCCACTTGCGCGACGACGTCTCGCGGCTCGAGGGGCGCTCCGTCCGGGTCGTGAGCCAGACGACGCCGGGCGTCTCCAGCCCCGACGGTCAGTACTACTTCGAGCCGTGCAGCACCACGATCAACCCGTATCCCAACCCGTTCGACGAGGTGAGCGCCTACTGGCACACCAACGAGTTCGTCGAGACCTTCCTCGCGCCTCTGGGGTACACGCTGCCCGTCGCCCCCATGACCGCGCACGTGCACGAACCGGCGACGAGCATGGGCCTGGCCTTCACGACCGAGGCGGGCACCTACTTCACGCAGGCGATCGGCCTGGGCTGCTGCGCGGAGGACGCCGACATCATCGGTCACGAGAGCGGCCACTACGTCCTGGTCTCGCTGGGCATCGACGGGAGCGGCCTGGCCGGCAAGGCCCTGGAGCCGCTGGCCATGCACGAGGGCTACGCCGACTTCTTCGGCGCCGCCTCGACGAACCACCCCTGCATCGGCGACTTCGTGTTCAAGGGGCACGCGCCCGTCCTCGGCATCTACCGCTGCGTGAACACGGACCCGACTCAGTACAACTACGCGAACTACGACGTGATCGACGCGGAGTGCGTGTCGGGAGCCGGGCAGTACTGCAAGGGCATGATCTGGTCCGGCGCGCTCTGGGATCTGCGCCAGACCCTGCCCGAGGTCGCGGATCGACTGGTCGTCGAGAGCCTCTACTATCTGCCGGCGACCCCGTGCTACGCCATGGGCAGCGACGCGATCTGGCAGGCCGACTACGACCATCAGGCCGGCGCCCACCTCTCCCAGATCGACAGCGTCTTCGCCCACCGGGGAATCGCCATCGTGGGACTCTCGCTGCAAGTCGCGATCACGGGTCCCGTGAAGCTCGGCCTGGGCCAGCCGGGCACGTATCAGGCGAGCGTGGCGCACGCCACGGGAGCGGTCCACTTCGCCTGGTCGCAGCTCGTGTGGACCTATGGAGACCAGGGCGATTGGTACGCGATTCCGGGGGACACCAACACGATCCAGGCTGCCTGCTCGAACAGCGCGCGATTCCTCGTGGCCTGCACGGTCACGGACAGCCACGGCCGCTTCGGCAGGGACAGCCTGTGGGTCTCCCTGGACGTGCCGCCCATGGTCCTGTCCATCGCCCAGGCGAGCCTCACCTCCGCCTGGGGCGGGTGCGTGCGCGACACGGTCACGCCCTCCGGGGGCTTGCCGCCCTATACGTACCTGTGGTCGTCGTCGGTCTCCGGGATGCTGGGCCAGTTCCCGTGGCAGGAGGAGTGCCACAACACCGTCGCGCACACGCTCATCGTCCAGGTCATGGACCGGATGAGGCAGACCGAATCCATCCGCGTGCCCGTGCTGGTCCCATATGGGAGGACCCGGGTGAGCCTCCGCGGCCCCGGATCGCTCTGCTGCACGACTGCCGCCGACACGTTCTGGGCCTCGGGGTCCGTGGGGAAGCCGCCCTACCAGTTCTTCTGGGGCCAGCAGGCGGTGGGCGGGAGCTACACGCTGGCGCCCGGCGGGAGCTTCCTCACGGGACCGGCGATCCGGCGGGATTCCTCCTTCTTCCTCTGCGTCGCCGCGCGCGACGCCGATGGAGTGCTCTCCGATACCCTGAGCAGCCTGGTGATGTTCTGCAACCGCGACTCCTGCCATTCGCAGATGCCCCATCCCTTCATCATGGGGCCCAGCCAGCTCTGCACCTCGAGCAAGCGGGACACGTTCTACGCGGGCGCCAGGGGAGGCAAGGCCCCGTACCAGTTCTCCTGGTGCGAGAAGCCGGTGGGCGGAAGCTGCCGCTGGACCTCCTCGGGCGGCACCCTCACCGGCTCCGCCGCGCGGTGGGACTCCACGTTCCTCGTCTGCCTCTCCCTGCGGGACGCCCACGGCTTCGTCTCCGACACCGTCTGCCAGGCCGTGAGCATCTTCTCGCCGGACTCCTGTCGAGCGCAGACACCGCGAGCCTTCATCAGCGGGCCCGAGCTGCTCTGCTGCGCCAGCACGCCCGACACGTTCTGGGCCGCCGCCTCCGGAGGCAAGCCGCCCTATCAATTCTCCTGGTGCGAGAGGGTTCCCGGCGGAGCCTGCGGGCCGACCTACTCCGGCAGGTTCCTCGCCGGCTCGGGGGCGCGCCAGACCTCAGCGTTCTACGTGTGCCTCACGGTGCGCGACGCGAGCGGCCTCGTCTCCGAGCCGGTGTGCACCCTGGTGGGCATCTGCAATCTCGACTCGTGCCACGCGCAGCCGGCGCCACCGCCCGGCGCCGACGACCTGCGCGTGCCCACGATCGTGAGCGCGCGCGGCCAGCCGGTGCCGCTGACCGTGAGCCTGGCGGACGTGGCGGACGTGAAGCTCGGGGTGTACGACCTGAGCGGGCGGAGGCTCGCGGACCTGGGGGGCGGGTCCCTCCTCGCCGGGACGAACCAGATCGCCTGGGACTGCTCGGGCGCGAGATCCGGGGTCTATTTCGTGCGCCTCTCGACGCCGAGGGCGACGATCAGCCGCCGGGTCGTACTGTTGCGCTGAAGATCTCGACGACCGGAGTCTGCCGGCCCGAACCCCGAGGCGGACGGCCTCCCGTCTCCCCGGGCTAGACAACATGGAGCGACGGGCTCGCGGTCGTAGCGTCGAGCCACTCACGAGAGTGGCCGACAGTCGGCGGACGGGCCGCCACGCGATCGCGGGTTAGCACCTCGCGGCGCCAGAGCCGCAGACGAGAGGAGCCGGTCGTGAGTCAGCACTCTAGCGCCTGGGTGGGGCTGGATGCCCACAAGAGCTCGATCAAGGTGGCAGCGTTCTTCCCGGGGCAGGCCCAGCTCGTGGAGTGGCGGGAGGTGCCGACGCTCGAGGCCATCCGCCGCTTGGCCCGCAAGCTCCAGCGGGGGGCGGTGGGGCCGGTCCAGTGCGGCTACGAAGCCGGACTGACCGGCTATGCGCTGCAGCGCCAGTTACGACTGGCTGGCGTCTCCTGCAGCGTGATCGCACCCTCCCTGACCCCGGTGAAGCCTGGGAGCCGGATCAAGACCGATCGCCGGGATGCCTGCAAGCTGGCGGAGCAGACCGCGTACCATCCTGGTCGCCGTCGAATCCGTTCGTCATGGAGATGTTCGATGCGCCGCGTTCATTGGTTCCTCGCCCTCATGCTGCTCGTTCCCACAGGGTCGTCCGCCATCCAGCTGCATTGGAGCGATCGCTCGACAGCTCTGAGCTTCACATCCGTGCCTCGCTTCTCGTTCAGGCGGATTCCACCGCGACGTTGCCGTCCTCGTGGGTCCTGAGCTGGACCGCTGATTCGTCCGGCATTCAGTTCGTCGCCCTCGACTCGGTTCTCGCCTGCCTCGCCGATACCGCCAAGGTGGACTCGATCTGGGGTCCCTTGACCCGGGCCGACAGTGCTGCCAACGCGATCAGGGCCCACTTCTGCTCGGCCGGAAGCGGCTCCGCCGCAACCGCCTACTACCTGCTCGACTTGGTCGGCGGCAGCAGGGGCAAGCTCAAGGTGGTTGCCTTCAACCCGGCCGACACCACGCAGGTGATCGAGTCGAACGAGGTGACATACAATGAAGGGGTGGAAGGCGACTACTAGCCGGTCATCCTGCGGACCTCCACGGTCCACCACTCGACTCAGTATCTCCTCACTGCGGTAGGCTCCGGGCTTGCTGGAACGCGCTCCGTCACTCTGGCCGCGTCGGACGGCTCCTGGAATCAGCCGCTCACGATTGGGGCGGTCAGCGACTTGGCCATCTCGGCCAGCGCCTTGCTCGCCGCTCACGTGCCGGCTTCCGTTCTTCAAGTTCAGGGCGCGAACGACCTGGTCACGACCGCCGACGTGGAGGCTGATCCGCCGCCTCCTGATCTCGCGGTCGCCGACACCGGCGGCTGCGAGCGCAGGTTCGAGGAGATTCTCGATCCGAATGACCCTTACATGATCCAGCCGAAGGACTTCGCCTTCGTGGAGGGCGGCTGGACACCGGCGGGCTCCTGGACGTTCCACCTGTTCTACATCCGCCACAATCAGCGCATCACCACCGAGTTGACCGAGAAGAACATCGGCCACAAGGTCTCGAACGACTTGATCGGCTGGGACTGGCCCCGGAGCCAGGCGCAGGACACGATGGCGATCCGAACCCGCGGGGGCCGATTCGACAGCCTTCACGTTTGGGCGCCCACCGTCGTCCTCAAGGGCCTCACGTACTACATGCTGTACACGGGGGTAGACAAGAACCACAACCAACGGATCGGCCTCGCCACTTCAACCGACCTCGTCAACTGGACGCAGGGCGACAGCGTGCTCGAAGCTACGACGGCACCCAGCACGCGCAACATTCCGTGGGCTGATCCAACCCCTGCCGGTCCGTATGGCGGGCAGGTGCAGCTACGCGATCCGTTCGTCATGCCCGATCCGGATGTACCTGGTGATTGGCTCGTGTACTTCGCCACGGTCCCGCAGGAATACACGCCTGAGATGGTCGTGGGTGTGGCGAGATCGCATGGCGACTTCACCTCGTGGGGCAACAGCTTCCCGCTCTGGAACACGCATCATTCCTGGATCAACCCGATCTACGGCACAGCGTATGTCGTCGAGTCGCCCCACGCCTTCTATCGCAACGGGAACTGGTGGTTGTTCAACACCGTCAACAACGACTCGATCTGGGCAGAGTCGAATCCGTACAGCCCTACGGACACCGTCTCGTCGGGGGCGCGATGGGCCCGGACGCAGAAGCTGTGGACCCTCGTGCCGCCAGTGCAGGCCGGCTGGTTCTACTATTGGCACGCGAGCGAGTACCTCCAGATCACCAACGACATCGAGTTCCTGGCCGCATACACCGACGACATCGCGGGCATCGGCTACACGCAGATGCGGCCGGCGACGTCACCATACTTGTTCAGCATGGACTGCCCCAGCGCGGCGGGTGTGGACGCGACGGCGGTGAGCGTGATGCGCCCGGAGCTGTTGCTGGCGGGAGCCAGTCCAGCGCGGTCGACCGTTGCGCTCCGGATCGAACTGCCGAGACGCATGAGGGTTCACCTTGCGGTGTACGACGTGCTCGGGCGTCGCGTGCAGACCATCGTGGATGGCGACCTGCCGTCGGGCCGTTCCGATCTGGCGTGGAACGGACACGACGTGCTCGGCCGTGCGGTGAGGAGCGGCCTCTACTTTACGAGCCTGACGACGGTTGAGGGTCGACGTTCGCTCCGGGTTCTGCTTGTCCGCTGAACACGTCCCAGCAGTTGTGCGGGCACGCACCACGAGGCGTGAGGGCATTGCCCGAGCACCTCGGACGTGGTGTGCCTGGGCTGTGGCCGCGCTCCTGCTCTGTGCCAACGAAGCCGTGCCGCAGCGAGTGGACGAGAACCTGTGGGGGACGGACGGGAGTGTCTTCACCATCGCGCGTTCGGGCAACACGCTCTACGTCGGTGGCGACTTCAACGCCGTCGGGCCGAACAGCGGAGGCGGAGTGCCCGTGGACCGAGTGACGGGCGAGCCGCTCCCGTCGTTCCCTCGCGTCACCGGCGTCGTGAGGACGGTCGTACCGGACGGCGCTGGAGGCTGGTTCATTGGCGGGACGTTCGTCGCCGTCGGAGGCGTCCCCCGAGCGAACATCGCCCACATCCTGGCGAGTGGACGCGTAGCCGACTGGAGCCCGGACGCTGACGGCGAGATTCTCGTCCTGGCGCGGAGTGGAGAGACTCTCTACGCGGGAGGGTTCTTCACCCACATCGGCGGACAACCCCGCAGCTACGTCGCCGCGCTCGACGTTGGAACCGGCCAAGCCACGGGCTGGGACCCCGAGCCGAACCTCCAGGTCCGCGCCCTACTGCCCTACCGAGGGAACGTCTACATCGGGGGAGACTTCACCGCCGTAGGAACAATTACACGCTACGGAGTGGCTCAACTGGACAGCGCAACTGGGCAGCCCGCAGCTTGGAATCCGGATGTTTCCATCGCTGGAAGCCGCGGATCGGTCCGGGCGTTGGCGGCTCTCGGCGACACCATGTACCTCGGCGGTGACTTCACGCAGGTCGGGACACAATCGCGTGGTGGACTTGCGGCCGTGAGCATCGCGACGGGAGTCCCGACCGCATGGAACCCCGGAATCTCGGGACTGGACAACACGATCTACGGCGACCCCTACGTCGCGGCGATGAGCCTGAGGGGCAACACAGTATACGTCGTCGGGCACTTCACGTCCATCGGCGCGCAGGCCCGTTCCGGCGTGGCTCAAGTCGATCTCGCAACCGGCCAAGTGCTGCTGTGGAACCCGGCCCCGCCCGCATCGAGTCTTGGCGATTCGCCCGTCACGTGTCTGACGCTGCATGATTCGACCGCTTTTCTTGGTGGATGGTTCGCAGCGATGGGCGGCCAGGATCGTCCATACTGTGCCGAGGTGAGCCTCGCGACCGGTCTAGCCACGCGGTGGAATCCACGGTCAACCGACGCAGTCTTTGCCCTGGGCGTGGCTGGGGCCGCCGTCTTCGTGGGTGGGTATTTCTTCAGCATCGGCGATCAGTGGCGGGAGCGGAAAGGGCTCGCGGCCCTCGATGTGACGACGGGCGCGGTGAAGGACTGGGACCCGCACCCCGATGGGCTGGGGACGTGGGCGCTGGCCGTGACTCACGGGCGTGTGTACGTGGGGGGCTACTTCAGCTTCATCGGGGGCCAGACCCGCTACGGCCTCGCCGCACTCGATACGCTTACGGGCGGGGCGACAGAATGGAATCCAACGGCGAACAGCGTGGTCGGCTCGCTCGCGGTCACCGGGGACACGCTCTACGTTGGCGGATATTTCACCACCATGAGCGACCAGCCTCGGGGCCGCCTCGCCTCCTTCGACTTGAACACGGGAGAGCTGACCAGTTGGAACCCCAACGCAGCGAGCGACGTGTACGGCTTGGCGGTGAGGGGCGACGTGGTCTATGTGGCGGGCTTCTTCTGGACCATCGGGGGACTTACGCGGAAGGGGATCGCGGCCGTTGACGGGAAGAGTGGGGCGATCCTGGACTGGAATCCGCAATCGGACGACTGGTGCACGACCGTGGCCCTTGCTGGCGACACGGTCTTCGTGGGAGGTCGTTTCAATACGATTGGCGGCCAGCCGCGGCAGAACCTCGCTGCACTTGATGCAGCGACCGGCGGGGCACTGGATTGGAGCGCGGACACGAACTTGGGCACGAACGTGTCCACCATCGCGATTGTCGGAGACACCATGTTCGTCGGAGGTGGTTTCTGGGTCATCGGCGGGGAGCCTCGGGAGGGCCTGGCCGCGCTCGATCTGAGGACCGGGACCATTCTCCCCTGGGATGCTGGCTTGAGCAATCTGGAGTGGGGCTTCGCGCACGCCGGAGCTTCGGTGATCCTTCCGGTCGGCAACACGCTGTACATTGGGGGAGGATTCCAGCGGATCGGCGACATCCCTGCCGCGACGCTGGCCGCGATCACGTTCGGCACGCCACCCGGGCCGGAGCCGGTTCCGACTTGGCTTGCCCTGGCCCCCATCGCGCCCAATCCGCTTCACTCGGAAGGCACGATTCGGTTCGCGCTCCCCGCGGCGGGGCCTGTGAACCTCGCAGTCTATGATGTTCAAGGGCGTCGCGTGGCATCGCTTCTCAATCACTCCGTGCTGACCGCGGGGGTTCACAACATCGGGCTCCGCGCTGGCGGGTGGCGGGAGGGGTTCTACTTCTGCCGACTTGAGGCTGGAGGCGTGGCAGCGACTCAGAAGTTCGTGGTTCTTAGGTGATATGGAGCGACCCTAGGTCAAGGCACTTGTTCTGACCTCCTGGCGGCCACCCTTCGGGGTGGCCGCTCGGCGTTGTGACAGGGCGACAGGGAAGGCCGGGCGCTTCGACGACGAGTCACGCTGATATTCGCGGGTTGCACCGGCGTCCCGGGCCGAGCCGCATGACTGTGATCCGTCGGGAGGGTCCGCTCTCTAGGAGCGCGGGTTCGGGCGGCAAGCCGCCGTACCGCATACCGGAGTCGCGCGTCCTCCAGATCGTGCCGGCCTTCACCTGTTCGCCCAGTGGTCGGGTCCTCCTGCTCAGGCTCGCGTGAGGGTGGCGTCGGGATGCAGCACCGCCCAGAGGTAGCCAGTCAGCTCGCGTGCCATGGCGACGATGGTCTTGGGGGTGCTGGTGCCGCGCAGGGTCATGCGCCGGTAGCGCGCGCACAGCCGTTCCTGCGCCCGATCGGCGATCGCCAGTACCCGCGCCGGCTGGCCTTCACGCCGACGCCGCAGCGGCAGGCTCAGCGCGGGGCGGAAGCGGTGGTGCCACGCCGCCTCGACCAGCAGCCGGCGCACATGTCGATTGCCCGCTTTGGTGATCGAGCCCCGCCGTTCGCGCTCGCCGCTCGAGCACTCGCTCGGCACCAGGCCGACGTAGGCCATCAGCTGGCGCGCCGAGTGGAAGCGCCGGAAGTCGTGCAGCTCGGCCACCAGGCACACCGCGGTCACGGTGTCGATGCCTTTGAAGCAGCGCAGCCACGCGACCGGTTCACGGTACGGCTCCTCGGCGCCGAAGGTGGCGAGCTGCGCGTCGAGCTGCTGCTGCCGTTCCTCAAGCTGCTGCACCGCGAGCAGGTAACTGTCGAACGTGGCCTGGCTCAGCGCGTCGTCGAAGCGCAACTGCTCGAGCCAGGCCCAGCGGCGCGTACCCCAGTGGTGCTTCGTGTTCCGGTAGAGGTAGTGACGCCGGAGCAGGAACCTGCTCAGCCGGTGCCCCGCCCGCAGCAGGTCCACCCGCACATCGTCGCGGCAACGACACAGGTCCCGCAGGGCCTCGTCCCGCTCACTCGGCGGATGGACCTCGGTCAGCAGGCCGGCGCGAAACAGCTCCGCCAGCTTGCGGGCATCGCGCCGGTCGGTCTTGATCCGGCTGCCCGGCTTCACCGGCGTGAGCGAGGGCGCGATCACGGTGCAGGAGATCCCCGCCAGCCGGAGCTGGCGCTGCAGGGTGTAGCCGGTCGGACCCGCCTCGTAGCAGCACCGGACTGGCCCGGACGCGTCCCGTTGGAGCTTGCGGGCCAGACGCCGGATGGCCTCAACCGTCGTGGCCTCCGGCCACTCCACCGGATCTGGCTGCCCCGGGAAGAGCTCCCTACTGTCTAGTATGGAACGACGCCAATCTACGTGTGATGTCTCACCACGTTGTTCACTGAGGGGCCTGTTCAACCGGGGCCCTGCTGATGGAGGTTGGGTGGTGTCGAAGCCAATCCAGGTCCGTCAGGGAGGAGCCCCGGAGGAACGCCCACAGTCGAGCACGAAGCTGCCCTCTGAGTCGAGCCCTCCTCGTCCACTCCAACGTCCCGCGGCCACCCCGAAGGGTGGCCGCGAGAAGGCCAGAACAAGTGCCTCGACCTGGGGTCGCTCCATGTCACCGCACCACGCTCACGCGGGTGGTGAGGCTGACGCCGTTCTGGGTGAGACGGATGAGGTAGAGACCGGGCTTGAGCTTCACGCCCTCGGACAGCTGGACCGACTGCGGGCCGACCCCGCTGACGTCCCTCTCGGCGACCCGCCGCCCCGCCACGTCGAAGAGCTCCAGCTTGGCCACCGCGGTGTTGGGCAGCTCGAACGAGACGAACCAAGGCCGGTTCTCGTCCACGGGATTGGGCTGCGCGCCGCGCAGGACCAGTGACTTCTCCGGCACGATCACCAGCTCGGGCGGCGTGAGCAGGGTGCCGCCGAGCGCCGAGAGCCGGTAGTAGTAGCGCCCGCCCGACGTCACCGTGGTGTCCATGTAGACGATGTAGCCGCTCCCGTCGGGGACGACGTCGGCGAGGTTGTCGAAGAGCACGCCGTCGCTGCTCCTCTGGACGGTGGCCGTGGTCACCCCGGCATCCGGGCTGGCGTACCAGGTCAGGGTCACCTGCGTGGCCGTGGCGCTCACGCTGTAGAGGGCCAGCGTCGCCGCCGTCGACTCGAGGGTCATGTAGCTGGCGAAGACGTCGGGGTCGCCGTTCCGGCCGTCCGCCCACGAGGCGTAGAGGTCGGTCGTGTCCGTGAAGAGGGACAGGTAGTCGCCTTGATTGGGCGCGATGTCGCTCGCGACGCTGCTCCAGAACGTCTGCGTGTTCGTGATCGTGCCCACGGTGGTCCAGCTGCCCCCACCGTTGTCCGAGCGCGCGAGGTACACGTTCGAGACGCCGCCGCAGGCGCTGGGCGGCGAGTCGCGCCAGTCGTACCAGAGGCTGTACGGCTTGCCGCTCCCCACCAGCGGGTTGGCGTTGTCCCCGGCCACCGCCACCTCGGGGAGCCAGTCGTCGAAGCCGGCCGGACTGTCGCTGGAGCGGGCCACGGACCAGCTCGCGGCGCTGGTGGGGTTGTCGGACCAGGCCACGAACGCGTCGCGATGGTCGCGCGAGCGGTCCACCGGGTTCGGCGTGTGATGGAAGCCCGTGAAGACCGTGTAGCTCCCGGTGGTGCCCCCGGTGCCCCCGGCAAAGCCGTCGCAGCGCATGTAGTAGGTGCCGTCGCTGGGCAGGGTGAAGACGACGATGTCCGGCGAGCCCATGCCCAGGGCCGAATACGCGAGGCGCGTCGTGGTGTCGGAGCAGAACAGGCGCAGGCCCATGTCCAAGGTCGAGGCCACCGATCCGGCGTAGAGGATCACCGTCTCGCCCGCCGTGCCGGTGAACTTGTACAGGTCGATGTCGTTCGAGACCGAGATGGCTCCCTGGACCGTCTGCCCGATCGTCATGCTGTTGGCGCTGGCGAAGTTGTTGTTGGGCTCGGCCTCGGTGAGGGTGTCCAGGGTGCCCAGGCTGTCGGTGAAGAAGTCGACGCATTCGTTCCACGAGACGTAGACCCGGCCGCGATGCGAGCCGCTCGAGCGGTCCACGGCGATGCCGGGGAAGGTGATGCCCATCCCGCGATTGAAGCCCGGCGCGCCGTTGCCGAAGTTGGAGACCTCCGCGGCCACGTTCACGGGCGTGCTGAAGCTGCCGGCCTGGCCCTGGCTGCCCGCCGGGGAGCGGGTGATCCGCATGAAGTCCACGTCGGACGTGCCGATGGAGTTCCAGACCACGTAGACCTCACCCGCCGGCCCCACCGCCGGGCGCGAGCCCTGCACGGCGCCGGCCTCGCTGGCCTGGGAGATGGTCTGTGGCGCCTCCCAGCTCGTGCCTCCGGGCGCGGAGCGCTGGAAGTAGATGTTGTCGGTCGCGCTGGAGCCCGAGCCGCTGAAGACCGTGTAGCTGAGGTAGAGCCGACCGCTCAGCGAGTCCACGACCATCCAGGGCTTGTCGGCGATCGAGGAGTTGGGGAAGACCCAGGCCAGCGTGGGCGTGCCCCACTGGATGGTCGTCGGAGTGCCGCCGAAGGTGGCCTTCACGACGCCGACCCCGTTCTGGTTGTTGTTGGGGATGTCCACCAGGGCGCAGTACCAGAATTCGCCGGTCTTCGGGTCCACCGTCACGACCGGGTCGCTGGTCCACTCCCATCCGGACAGCAGAGGAGGAACCCCGCCGTCCGTGTAGGTCTGGCCTCCGTCGGTGGAGTAGCTGTATCCCTGGGTGCTCGAGACGCCGCTGCCCAGCTCGAAGCCCAGCCCGTCGTTGAAGGCGATGAGCACGTTGGGGCCGTAGACCCCGACCATCTGCTCCGCCTGCCCCACGTTCGTGCGGCCGCCGTCCTCGCTTCGGTCGTTCACGATCACGTTGGGTCCCAGGGCGGCCTTGGCGCGGGTGGAAGCCGGGGCGCGCAGGATCGGGCTCCGATTCGCGCCGACGCCCTGCGGCCCGCCGGCTTCGCTCCAGTCCTTGGGGAGCCGGGCCCGGAGCCTGACCTTCGCCAGCTCGGGATGGTTGCGCCTGAGCTGGGCGAAGACGCGAGCCCGCGCGATGCGGCGCTGGGCGCCCTCGAGGAGAGCCTGACGTTGCAGCCGCTTGAACTCCCCCGCGAACGGCGAAAGCACGGTTCCGGCCGAGCCGATCCGCGCCGGAGTCGCGGGCGTGGGTGCGGCGGCGGCCGCGGCGCCGATTGCGCGCGCGAAGGGTACGCTCGAAGTCGCCAGGGCGAGGACGAGCGCCGCATGCAGGACTGCGGGGCGATGGCTGGGCATGGTACGCGTCCCTATCGAGAAGGGTGGCGAGGGCCGGGCCGGGGGAGCCGGCCTGGGCCCGACAGATCGGGAACCCACCACTGACCCACGGGGATGCGAGTCTCCCGCGGCACGGCCAGAGTTTCGCATCCGAGGCGCCGGGAGTCCAACGAGAAGGGCTGCATCCGCCGCGGCGAGCGAACCCGCCGGCCGCGAGCGGGACGCGCCCTCGCGGCCCCGGGTCGCCGTCAGGGGAGCCGGGGGTGGAGGACCATCAGGGTCAGCATGAGCACGAAGAAGATGCTGAGCAGCACGTTGGCCAGGCGCCAGCGCGCCAGCGTCGCCGAGTACGTGGCCTCCGCTCCGGGGCCCGCGAAGGAGGGGGAAAGGGGTCCGGAGGGCGGCGAGGCGGGCGCCCGCTCCTCCCGAGCCGCGGTCTCGCACAAGGCGACCAAGCGGCCGGCCGTGGGCAGAGCCGCCAACAGGTAGACCAGAAGGCCGGCCAGCCAGAGCCCGTTCACGACACGCATCCACAGGCCGCCCATGGGCAGCCCCAGGGCCACCGCCAGCAGATTGCCGAGGATGCCGACGAGGACGAGCGCCCCGATGCCCAGCACCTGCGTGGTCACCCTCACCACGCCCCACAGCGCCGCCCGCCGGTTCCAGTCCTTCGCGGTCCGCGCGGCGCGGCCGTTCCACTCGGCGATGGTCAAGGCGCCCACGAAGCTGAAGGCGAACAGGAGGTGGAGGAATCTCCACAGGTAGGCGAGCACGGTTCCTCCCACGGTCAGGCGGATTCGCGAGCGGCGGCCGCAGCGTCGGCCGAGGATAGTCGGACGATCGGGGCCCGTCCACTGTCGAGGCCGCCTCTGCGACTCACGGTCCGGGGGTGGTGGGGCGCAGATCCAGCAGTCGGGCCAGGACGATCCCGTCCTCGTCGCTCGGATCCAGCTCGAGGCAGCGCCGCACGGCGCTCCGGGCGGCGGCCATGTCCTGGCGGCGCAGGGCCTGGTGCGCGGTCATCGCCCAGAAGGCAGGGGTCTCGCCCTGCAGCTCGTAGCTCACGCGGTTCAGGGAGTCGGCCCGCTCGTACGCGCCCAGCCGCCAGGCCAGCTTCGCCCGGTTCTCCGCCAGGTTGCCGAGGAAGCGGCGCGCCTGGCCCGGTTGGGCGCGGCTCGCTTCGCTCATGAGCGAGTCCGCGGTCCGGAGGCGGCCTTCCTGGCTGGCCGCGAAGGCGGCCTGGAAGTCGTGCAGGGCCCGGGGCTGGATGAGCGCCGCCGGCCAGGGCTGATTCGCCTCGAACTCGACCAGCGCGTCGAGGGGCTCGTGGATGCCGGCGGCCTCGCGGAAGAAGCGCAGGCTGAGCGTGGTGTCGCGGTACCAGACGCGCAGCGCGTTGTCGCCGCTGAAGCCCACCTCGGCCAGCCGCGGGAGCTGCCAGTAACGCACGATCCCGCCGCTCGGCAGCGAAGGCGCCCCCGCGTTCAAGGTGCGGCGCGTGGACTCCACGATGCGCTGCAAGCGCACGAGGCGCGCGAACGAGAAGCTGGACGCGGTGCCCGGCAGGGAATCGGTCACGGCCGGCGGAGCGCCGTGGCCGAGCAGCAGCGTCACGAGGCGCACGCCGACGAGCAGAGCCGCCAGCGCCGGCTCCGCCAGGCCGAGCCAGCCGGTCAGCGCCAGGCCGAGGCCGAGCGCCGCGACCGTCGCGCGCCAGGCGTTCCAGTCGGGGAGCACGAAGACGAGGGGCGCGACCCCCAGGACGAACCAGGCGAGGCCCCCGAGCAGGGCGGGGGCTGCCCGCGCGATCCGCCGGCGAGAGGCGCGGCGGATGGAGAGCGCGAGGCCGGCGGCGAGGAGCAGCCCGACGCCGGCGAGAAGGACCTTCGCCCCCCCGGCCGCAAGCCCCTCGTACCCCATCTGCGAGACGGTCGCCTGCACGAGCACGGCGAGGTACGGCAGCCAGAGCGAGCCCGCCTCTCCCCTCGGGAGGGCCGCCCCGTGCGCGCGGGCCACGGTGTAGCCCGCCACCCAGATCGCGGCCACCGCCAGCGCCGCGCCCGTCGCGCGCGCCAGCTCCGCTCGGGAGCGGGTGCGAAGCCAGGCCGCCGCGGGCAAGGCCGGCAGCACGAGGAAGGCGGCCTCGTTGCTGAGCAGCGCCAGCAGCGCCGCCGCGCTCGCGGCCACGATCCTCCCGGCGAGCGCTCGCTCCACGGCGAAGGCGGCGAAGACGGCCGCCAGCAGGTGCTGCGCGGCGCTCGGCCAGGCGAGGAAGACCCGGGCCGGCTCGCTCAGGAGGGGGAACGCGGCGACCGCCGCGGCGAGCGGGGGGCTCAGGCCGCGGCGGGCGATCCGGTAAAGCGCGAGGTAGAGCGCGAGGAGGAGCAGCGCGGCCACCAGGGTGCCGAGCCAGGGCGCGCGGATCAGCCACGGCCCGACGAGCAGGTAGTAGAGCTGGCGGCTCAGCGGCCGCCAGTAGTAGGCGGCGCCCATGGGGCCGAAGAAGTCCGGCCGTCCCCGCGCCAGGGTCGAGAGGAAGAGGTAGTCGTCCGCCACGGGCACTCCCAGGGTCGGACTGCGGCTCGCCCAGAGGAGCGGCACGATGGCCAGGGCCCCGAGGAACGCCCAGAGGCGCCCGGCGCGAGGGGGCGGGGAGGGCGAAGCGGCCTCGCGGGCGGCCTCCCGGGGCGGTCGGCGGGCCGCGCCGCGCCGGCGGCGATCCCCGCGGCCGGTCATCGTCCGGCCGCGAGACCCGCCACGCTGCTGTCCGCCGCCGGCGGGCCCGTTCGCGTGGTGTCGGGCGGGAACAGCACCTGGCGGGCCGGGCCGCGCAGCTCGACGCGGAGCGAGTCCCGGGGCGGAAGCATGGCGGGGTCGAGCCAGCCCTTGGCGATCATGGCCCGGCCGATGAAGTGCATCTGGGCCCGCTCGAAGGTGCGCAGGGAGCCGTCGGGAGCGACGCGATAGCGCCACTTCGTGGGCGCGGGCAGGACGGTGGCGAGGAACAGGGCCTCCGGCACGGTGACGCGCGCCGGATCCTCGTCGAAGTAGTAGCGCGTCGCCTCGGCCGCGCCCTGCACGTCCGGACCCCATTCGATCACGTTGAGATACAGTTCCAGGATCCGCCGCTTGGGCAGGCCGGTGAGGTGCTCCAGCACCCAGGCCAGCACGACCTCCTGCGTCTTGCGGGAGAGCGTCCGCGCGTGGCCCAGCCAGAGATTGCGGGCGAGCTGCATGGTGATGGTGCCGGCGCCCCGGCGCCAGGCCCCCGCTCTCACGTTGGCGGCGATGGCCAGCTTGATGGCCTCCGTGTTGAAGCCGCGATGGCGGAAGAAGCCGCCGTCCTCGTTCGTGAGCACCGCGTGGACGAGGAGCGAGTCGAGACCGTCGAGGGGACGGTAGAAGGGATTGAGGGAGGACATCTCCCGGTAGACGATGCGCCCCCGCGGCAGGTGGATGGCGGCCAGGAACGGCTGGTCGAGGCGGAAGAGATCCAGGCGGCTGCGCGCCGGATCCAGCGCGAGACCGTGCGGGATCACGTCGGCTTCGAAGCGGGCGCTGTCGGGGCGGGCGAGATCCAGGTCGAGCGCCAGCCGGTAGTCGAAGGAGCCGCGCACCGCGAGCCCCAGGAGCGGACCGAGAGCGGCGCGCGGCACGCTGGCCTGGATCTCGCTCTCGTCGATGCCGTCGGCGGCCAGGCGGAAGGAGAGGTGCGGCCCGTGCCGCTCGAGCACGCCGCCCAGCTCGAGGGGCATGCGTCCCAGCACGACGTGGGTGGAATCGGCGAGGCGCAGCGCGCCCGCGCGGCGGTCCTGGGTGAGGGCGCCGTCCACCGAGACGCGCAGGCTCTCGCTCACCGCGCCCGAGGAATCGGGGATGCCCAGGGCGGCCCCGCCCCGCAGCCGGTCGTCCCGTCCCCACGCCAGGGCCACCCGGAAGGGGACCTCGTGCTCCAGGAACAGGGCTCCGGACGCCTCGAGGCGCACGCCGCCGGGGACGTGCTGGAGCGAGAGCCAGGCGAGCCGTCCGCCTTGCACGACCGCCTCCTCGGGGGCGGGCACGGCCAGCTCCACGTCGCGCAGCTCGAGCCGGGGCAGGCGCCGCGCGGGGGCGAGCAGCAGGCCCGCGAGGGACTCGGCCTCGCGCCGGATGCGCTCGGCCCGCGGGGAAACGCGGTCCTCGGGCTCCTCCTCCGGGGCCAGCGTGTCCGGCAGGCTCACCCGGCGCGGCGCCAGGCGCAGGTACGCGTGAGCGATCGCGGCCGCCGCGATCCGCGGCCGCAGGAGGAGCAGCGATCCGGGGTCGAGCGTGACCGAGACCGAGTCCGCCGCGGCCAGGGTCACGCCGCGCGCTCGGTCCACGACGACGAGACCCCGCAGCTCGGCCACCGCGGGAAGGCGGAGGCTGAGGCGCTGCCACTGCGCCTCGAGGCCCCGAGACTGCGCCGCGTGATGCAGCCGCGAGGAGACCGCGGCCGGCGCGAGCAGCCGGCCGGCGAAGAAGGCCAGGAGGACGACAGCCGCTAGCAGCAGCCCGATGCGGAGGCGGCGCGCGCGCATGGCGCGTGACTCTACCTGCTCGTGCGCCCCGCGATCCAGCGCCGGGCCTCGCCTCGCCGCTTCCGGCCGCGCCCGCCGCGGCTCACCTCGCCGGCGCCCCCGCTAGACCCCCACGCCCTGCCCGCTCAGCCACTCGTGATGGATGGCTTCCACCTCCGCGACGAACGAGGTGCGCTTCGGCGTCCAGCCCAGCTCGCGCCGGGCCCGCGTCGCCACGCAGCGCTGCCCGGCCATGAGCGCGGCCCCGTACTCGCCCAGCTCGGCCAGCACCTGGTCCCGCGGCCACTCCCGGGCCGGCACGCCCGTGGCCTTGGCGATGGCCTCGATGATCTGCCGGGCGGTGAGATCGCTCCCGTCCGTGAGCACGTAGCGGTGGCCGCGCGCCTCGCGCTGCCCGGGCCGCCCGCTCGTCCGCGGCAGCGGTCGCTCCGCGGCCAGCCGGTAGGCCTCGGCCGCGTCGTCGCGGTGGACCAGCGGCCAGTGCTGCCTGCCGTCGCCCGGCCAGCGCACCTCGTGCCGGTCGCGGGCCATGGCGAAGAACGAGCCCAGGATGCCGCGGGACTCGCCGTAGACGTCCCCCGGCTGGAAGACCACCACCTCGACTCGATGACGGACGAGGTCCAGGGCCATGACCTCGTGCTCGGGGCGCCACTTGCAGATCGCCAGCGGATTCTGCGAGGAGTGCTCGTCGATCACCTTCTCGCCGGTGTCCCCGTAGTTCCACACGCCGCTCGTGTAGAGGACGCGCCGCAGATGGCCCGCCTTGCCCTCGGAGGGGGCGCGGGCGACCGCGTCGAGCGCCTCCAGCACCTGCCGGTCGAGCTTCTCCGCGTCGCTCCCGGTCGCGACCTGGACGACGACGTCCGCCGAGTGCAGCGCCGGGGCGTAGCTATCGGGATCGGCGATGTCCCCGCGGACCAGGTTGACGCCCGCGGCGCCGAGCGCCTCAGCGCGCGCCGGATCGCGCACCAGGCCCGCGACCACGTTCCCGGTCTTCGCGAGCCGCCTGGCGATCGCGCTGCCCAGATACCCGTTCGCTCCTATGACGAAGACCCTGACCCGCATGTCGTCTCCTCCTCTGCCCGGGGAATCGCCGGCCCGGCCGATGGATCGCGCGGGCGCTGGGGCTTCGCCGCCGCGCACGACGGCCTTCGAATTCGATGAGGACGCTGGAGCCGCGGGTGCCCAGCGCTGGACAAGGGCGGACGCTCGAGGCCGCTCCGCCGGGGGCTGCGCGCGGGCCAGTGGGAGCTTACGCGCCTCGGTACGTGCAGCGAGCCGTGCAGGTCTCGTGCACGGTGATGGCCGCGAGCCCGGGCAGCCGTGGCGACAGCCGGCGCCAGAGCCAGCCGCAGAGGACCTCGGAGGTGGCGTTCTCCAGTCCCGCAACGTCGTTCAGGGTGCGGTGATCCAGCTCGCGCACGAGGGGACCGACGGCGGCGCTCACCTCGGCGTAGTCCACGAGCCAGCCGGTGCTCTCGTCCACCTCGCCCGCCACGGTGATCTCGATGCGGAACGAGTGGCCGTGCAGGCGGTGGCAGGGGTGCTCGGACGGAACGAGCGGGAGGCGATGGGCCGCCTCGAAGTGGAATTCCTTGGTCAGCTCCACGCGCATCGTCAGCTCCGAGCCCGGCCCGTGACATCGGGGGCGCCGGCCGCGTAGCGCACCGGATCGGGCACGCCGGCCTCGCGGAACCCCTTGAGGCGCAGCCCGCAGGCATCGCAGCGCCCGCAAGCCGCTCCGTCGGGCGCGGGATCGTAGCACGAATGCGTGAGCGAGTAGTCCACGCCGAGCGAGAGGCCGAGGCGGATGATGCCCGCCTTGTCGAGGCTCATGAGGGGCGTGTGCACGGTGAAGGCGGCCCCCTCCTGCCCGGCGCGCGTGCCCAGCCTCGCCAGCCGTTCGAAGGCCCTCACGAACTCGGGGCGGCAGTCGGGGTAGCCCGAGTAGTCGAGCGCGTTCATCCCCGCCACGAGATCCTGGGCGCCGATCGTCTCGGCCAGACCGAGCCCGAGCCCCAAGAGCACCAGGTTGCGCGCCGGTACGTAGGTGACGGGGATGTCCGCGCCCATCGCCTGGGGGTCGCGATCGCGGGGCACGGGGATCGCGGCCGTGAGCGCCGAGCCGCCGATGGCCCGCAGGTCCATGCGGACCTCGCGGTGATCCGCGGCCTGCAGGGCGTGGGCCACGCGCCGCGCCGCCTCCAGCTCCAGGCGATGGCGCTGGCCGTAGTCCACGGCGAGCGTCCAGCACACGAAGCCCCGGGCCTGCGCCCAGGCGAGGCAGGTGGTCGAATCCAGGCCGCCCGAGAGCAGCACCACGGCGCGCCGGCCCGCGGGAGCCTGCGGGGCCGCAGCCATCAGACGCCGCGCCTCGCGCCCCACAGCCAGACGTGGAGACGCGGCGAGAGACGGAAGCCATGGCGCTTGCAGACCTCGGCGAGAGAGCGCGCGCGCTCGCGCACGGCGGAGTCGGTCACGCCCTCGGGCATCAGCATCACGCGCGCGGGAGGCAGGTCGTGGGCCGCGATCAGCCGGAGGGCGTCCGCCTCGTCGGGGGGCGCCCCGACCACGATCTTGAAGGTGGCGCGGGGCTCGGCCCGCCACGCGGCCACATGGCGCCAGGTCTCGGCCCAGCGCGGCGTGGCCCGCGGCAGCTTGGGCGACACGTTCCAGAACAAGCGCTCGCGCGAGAGCGGGGGCGGCTGCACCCCGCTCGTCTCGACCTCGACCCGCTCCCAGCGCGCCAGCGCCCGCTCGAGCAGCTCCGGAAGCGCCGGGGCCTCGAGCGGCTCGCCCCCGGTCACGACCAGCAACGGCGCCTCCCCCAGCGCCCTCGCCTCCTCGAGCAGGGCCTCGATGCCGCTGTCGCGCCCCCCGCGCGCCTCCCACGAGTACTTCGTGTCGCACCAGCCGCAGCCCACGCTGCAGCCCTGCACCCGGACGAAGTGGGCGGGCACGCCGGCGGAGGGACCTTCTCCCTGGAGGGAGAGAAAGACCTCGCTGACCCTGAGGGAGGCGGGCGTGGCGGGGGAGTCGCGGTCCATGAGGTTCATGCCCCGACGCTCTGCCGCAGCGGGTGGCGGACCGCGTCGGGCGCCCGGGCCCCGGCGGGGGAAGGCGCTCCCGAGCCGGGCGGCGCCTGGCTCAGTGAGCCGCCTGGCGATGGAGGTCGAATTCTCCGTGGCAGTTGAAGCACTTCCAGTGGAACGTCTCCTCGGAAGCCGGCCACTGGACGTAGTCGTTTCGGCCGCAGCCGGGGCAGGAGATGCGCGTGCGCTCCGTCTTGCCGGTGGCGGCCAGCGTGTCCTGGGAGATCTCTCGGATCATGGTCGTCGCGCTCGTGGTGGGATCCGGGTCCGTGCGGAGGCGGGAGTATAGCGGCCGCCCGCTCCTGCTGTGAAGCCGCGCGGGTCCAGTGTCGTCAGCAGGTGAAATGGCCGTTCGATCTCGACAAGTGATCTGGCCGCTCGGTGGCGAGCACCCGGAGCGGAGACGCGGAGGCCCGCCGATCAGCCGTGACCCCCCGGCTGATCCACGTCGGGCCAGGCCGCCTCGCTCGGCGCGCGCGCCGCGGGCGGCAGGCCGCGCGAGTCCCGCAGCTTCACCGCCGCCCGCACGCCCACCAGCCCCACCGCGGCGCAGAGCAGGAAGAGCACGGGCGCGTTCAGCCAGTCCACGAGCGCTCCGCCCAACATGGGGAGCATCATGATGGGCCCGAGGAAGGTGTTGATGAGCCCGATGAACGCCTGGCGCCGGCCGGGCGGGGCGAGCAGGAGCATCAGGCTCGAGTAGCCCACGGTCATGGCGCTCTGTCCCGCCCCGCCCAGGCAGACCACGGCTTCCAGAGCGCTCACCGCCGCGCCCGCCGGGAGCCAGCCCAGCTTCCAGGGCGAGGCGAGGGCGATCCCCGCCGCAGCCAGGGGCAGGGCGCTGCACGCCGCCGCGCCGATCCGCATGAGCACGCGGTCGCCGTGGCGGCTGGAGACCCGGTGCCAGAGCAGGTTCGAGAGCACGAAGCCGGCCATGCGCGCCAGGAGGAAGGTGCCGGCGGCGCGTGCCCCGCCGTGGAGGTCGCGCACGGCGAAGAGCACGATGAACGGTGCCGAGGCGAACCACACCGAGAGCGTGCCGCGCGCGATGAGCAGGCGCCGGAAATGGGCGTCGTGTGCGAGCATCCCCGCGCCCTGGCGGAGCATCCCCAGGGGGCCCGCCGCCTCGGGCCGCGGCAGGCTGGCGGGCTCGCGGATCAGGGAGAACAGGCCGTAGCCCAGTGAGACCATCACGCAGGCCAGGCCGAAGAGCAGGGCGAAGCGAGGCGGCGTGGCGCCGCCGTGCAGGAGCTGGCGCACGAACAGCCCCGCCCCGGCGACGAGCAGCCCGCCCCAGAAGAGCCGCAGCGACCAGTAGGCCCCGAGCCGCTCGGGGGGCACGGTCTTCCCCACCACCTCCATGAACGAAACGGCGGCCAGCCCGCCGCTGAAGGCGTACGTGCCGTAGCAGGCGAGGAAGGTGGCGAGCAGGGCGACGGGGTACGGCGCGAGCGGCACGATGAGCGCGGCCAGCAGGGCGAAGGCCAGGCCGCGGAGCACCGCGGCGAAGCGATAGAGCGGGAGCGAGCGCGGCCAGCGGGAGAGGAACGGGACCGTGGCGAACTGGGGAAGGAACCAGCCGATGTCCAGCAGGGCCGCGCCGAAGCCGATCAGGGCGTTCGAGGTCGTGAGCTTCGCCAGGAACACGGGGAGGACAGTGTTCGCGTCCACGAAGCCCTCGCCCCATTGGTACAGGGCTCCGTTCCAGACACCGAGGTGGAAGCTGCGGCGGCGCTCGGCGGCGGACGGGGCGGGATCGGCGTGGCGAGCGGGCGCGAAGACGGCTGGGGTCATGGAGCGCGGGAGCATGGCTCCGGAGGCGGCCGCGGCGCAAACGGCCGCGCCTCGTCCGGCGCGGTCCGCCGCGACTACGCGGAGGCCAGTGCCTTCGCCAGCTTGGGCAGGCTCGTGTCGTAGCGGTAGGAGACGTTCATGTGCCCGTCGTCGAACTCCTCGTACTCGTGGCGGATGCCCAGCTCCGCGAGCCGCCGGCTGAAGAGCCTCGCGCCGTGGTGGAGGTTGAACTCGTCCCGGGTGCCGCAGTCGAGGTAGAGGAGCCGCAGGGAGCGCAGCGCCTCGGCGCGCGACTCCAGCATCGTGAGCGGGTCCTGCTCGAGCCAGCGCCGCCAGACATCCTCGCGGAACCCGCCGGTCACGAGGTCGCAGGGCAGGTCGATGCCGAACGGCGGCGAGGCGGGGTTCGGCGAATACGCGGCGGCCATGCCCAGGATGTTGAGGGTCAGCAGGTCGTCGTGGCTCTTCTGCTTCTTGGCCGCGAAGCGCTCGAGCCAGGCCTCGACGCCGCCGGCGAGCTGGATCTGGGTGCAGAACTTGGGCACGTCGCCGCGGTAGCAGTAGTCGAAGTACAGGTCGCCGCTGTGGCAGGCCACGGCGGCGAAGACGTCCGGATGCTTCATCCCCAGAGTGAGCGCGCCGTAGCCGCCGGAGGACTTCCCCGCCACGCTTCGATGGTCGCGATCGGCGAAGGTGCGGAAGCGCTCGTCGACCCAGGGGACCAGCTCCTCGATCAAGTGGGTCTCGTAGCGGCCCGTGGCGCTGGAGTCCAGGTACTGCGAGCCGCCGAAGCGGGTGAAGCAGTCGGGCAGCACGAGGATCATCTCCCCGCAGCCGGAGGCGACGAGGGCGTCCATCCGCTCGTCCAGGCCCGGCGACCAGGGGCCGTCGTTCAGGAGCATGCGCCCCCGCCCCGTGAACCCCGCCAGCACGAAGACCACGGGATAGCGCGACCCCGGAGACTCGTCGTAGGAGGGCGGCAGGTACACGGGCACCCGCCTGACGCTCGGATCTCGGGCCGCGTTGCCCTCGAGCGCGGCGCTCGTCACTCGCTCCGTCACCACCCTGCCCGATGCCATGGCGCTTCCTCCTCGAGACGGGTTGCCCGGGCCCGAACCGGCGCTCCGGGGGCGGGGCATCCGCCCACCGGGAGCCGCCGGACCGGTCGCCAAGATAGCGGGGGCCGGTCGCGATCCCAATTCATTCTCGCGCCGGGCCTGCCGATAATCAGTCGGAACGAGTCCGCCCCGGCCGCGCCCCTCGGCAGGGAGTGCAGTCCATGAAGCCGGAAGCCCCATCCATGCGGGAGAAGCTCAACCGCCGCACCTGGCTCCTCTGGGCGCTGACCCTGACCCTGGTCATCGCGCTGGCCGCCGCCGTTCCCCTTCTCTACCTGCCGCTGATGCGCTTCTCCAACGACGACGGGAGCCCCGTCTCGCAGCGGGAGTATGTCGCACTGGTGGGGCTCTGCGGCCTCGTCCTCGTCTTCTGCCTCCACACGACGCTGAAGCAGCGGGAGCTGAATCGCATGCGCCAGCGGCTCGAGCAGGAGGAGCGGGAGAAGGAGGACGTGCGCACCCGGCTCTCGGAGCTGTCGTCGCTGTTCCAGCTCTCGGCCACGCTGAACCTGCAGCTCCGCCTCGACGACATCCTCGAGATCATCGTGCGCCGGGTGGTCGCCACGCTGAAGGCCCAGCAGGCCTCGATCATGCTGTACAACCCCGAGGTCAACCTGCTGCAGACACGCGCCTCCTACGGCCTCGAGTCCGAATTCGCCCGGAATGCCAGCCAGCGGCTGGGCGAGGGGATCGCCGGCTGGGTGGCCGAGCGCGGCGAGGCGGTCCTCCTGGACTCCTCCTCCGGCGCCTTCTACGCCCACCTCAAGCGCGACCGCAACATCACTTCGGCCCTGTCCCTGCCGCTCAAGGTGGGCTCGCGCTGCGTCGGCGTGCTCAACGTCAACCGCATCAACCACCCCGAGGTCTTCCAGGACCATCACTGCGACATGCTCCAGCTCTTCGCGGAGCACGTGGCGGCGGTGGTGGAGCGGGCCGAGGTGATGGACCGGCTGGGCGCCCGCGCCCGGGAGCTGGAGGCGGTGAACCTGAAGCTGAACGAGGTGAACCGCCTGAAGGACGTGTTCCTGTCCACGGCCAGCCACGAGCTCAAGACCCCGCTCACCTCGGTCATCGGCTATGGCGAGCTGCTCTGCGACAACGACGACCGCCTCTCGGGCGAGCAGCGCCGCGAGTTCCTGGGACGGTTGCGGGCCGAGGCGGAGCGCCTGCTGGGCCTGATCGAGGACATTCTCGACCTGAGCCGGATCGAGAGCGGCAAGCTCACCCTGCGCTGCGTCTCGCTGTCGCTGAGCGAGGTGGCGCACGCGGCCGTCGAGACCACGCGCGCCCTGGCGGCCAAGCAGGGCATCGAGCTGGTCGAGTGCCTGGCCGCCAGCCTGCCGCCCGTCGAGCTGGACGAGGTGAAGATGCGCCAGGTGCTGGTCAACCTGCTCACCAACGCCATCAAGTTCAGCCCCCTGGGCGGCCGGGTGCTGGTGGCGACCGAGCGCGATGGGGACTTCCTCCGCGTCCGCGTGACCGATCAGGGTCCCGGGGTGGCGCCGGAGGACGCGCCGCACATCTTCGAGCTGTTCGGCCAGGGCGTACGCGAGCGGGGCGAGCGGCGCGGCCTCGGCATCGGGCTCCACCTGGTCAAGCGCCTCACCGAGCTTCACGGCGGCCGCGTCGGCGTGGACAGCCGCATGGGCGAGGGGAGCACCTTCTGGGTGCGCCTGCCCGTGCAGGCCGCGGACGCTGCGGAGCAGCCTCAGGCCCAGTCCCGGGCGGCCTGAGCACCCTTCATCCCGCCAGCGGCACCGCCGGGTACTCGTGCGCCTCGAGCGGCCGCCGCACGCTCAGCGTCGGCGGGATGGGTCGCAGCTCCTTGGCCTCGACGGGCGAGAAGGGCACCCCGCACTCGTCCATGATGACGCGGACGTGCGGCCGGGACAGGTCCTCCTTGTTGGGCGCCAGCACCACGGCGGTCACGCCGCTGCTCAGCTCCACGAGCTGGCCGGGCGGGTAGAAGCCCACGGAGTGGACCAGGGACCAGAGGATGGCGGGGTCGAAGCGGCTGGCGTAGGGCCCGAGCATCGCGCCCAGCGCCTGGTAGGGCGTGACGGACTTGCCCCGCTCGCTGCGGTGCATCTGCAGGCTCACGTAGCAGTCGGCCGCGGCGACGATCTCGGAGAGCCGGCTCAGAGGCCAGCCCGCGGGCAGGTCGGGATAGCCCGCGCTCTCGCCGGCCGCCCGGGTCACGGGCGCCGCCGGCGGGCGGAACCCCGCGTGGTGCTCGAGGGCCACGTGCATGCACCGCAGGGTGGAGGGATTCAGGGTGGTCGAGCGGGCGAGGAGCTTGGCGCCCTCGAGCGGGTGGCTCTCCGCCAGCCGTCGCTCCTCGGGGTCGAACTCCTCGAGGGGATGACGGATGCGGTCGTAGACCGCGGCCTTGCCCACGTCGTGGAGCAGGGCGGCGACGCCCAGATCGGCGAGCGCCCGCCGGTCGAGGCCCAGGATGTGGCCCATGGTCACGGCCACGATGCAGACGTTGACCGAATGGGCATAGGTGTACTCGTCGTGGTGGCTGAGGCTCGACAGCCCCACCACGACCGGCTCGTTCGCGAAGGCGCCGTCGATCAGGGGCTGGACGACCCGCTTGGCGCGCCGCATCTCGACGCCCTCCTGCAGGGCGGTCGTGGTGATCAGCGAGCAGGCGCCCAGCATGGCCAGGGAGTAGCTCTTGCGCGCGGCGGGCCGGATGCTGGCCACCCCGTAGGGCGCCGGGGCGTCGGCGGGGGCGCTGCCGCCTCCCTCGGGCTCGCCGAAGCCCGCCGTCGGGGCCTCCTCCGTCCAGGAGTCGTAGCTGCGCGGATCGAACGGATTGGCCGAGTCGCCCTCCTCGGTCGAGGCGTTCACCGCCGGCAGGATCCGGGTGGTTCCTTCGGCGACGCAGGCCTCGAGGAGGGCGGGCCCATGGTAGACATCGGGCTGGAGGAAGTAGCGGAAGAAGCGCTCCAGCTCCGCGGGCGTGATGCCGTCCAGCATGCGCACGCCGGCCACCCGCCGCCGCCCGAACTCCTCCATGAGCGCCTGATGGAAGCGCAGGTTCGTCACCTTGACCGGGAGCCGGACGCCGTTCAGGTAGAGGTCGTTGTCCAACGAGACCAGGATCGCTTCGGGCACCTCCATGAACACCGGCCGCATGGCCTCGATGAACGCGAGGAGCTGCTGGCGGAACACCTGGTTGTCCACCTGGTAGGAGCGCCCGACGCGGATGAGCGCCAGGAAACGCATGATGATCTGCAGGCCGTGCTCGCGCAGGCGCTCGTCGCCGGGCCGGACCGAGGGGCGCGGGGCCTCGCTCATGGCTTGTTCCGGAGGGCCAGGGCCTCGAGGCAGGCCGAGCGGACCGCCTCGCTGCGCGCCCGCACGCCGGCCTCGAGCACGGCCATGGCGGAAGGGGTGCCGATGCGGCGCAGGGCGCGAGCCGTCGCCACCCGCTGGAAGGTGCGGCGCGCGAACCAGTTCCCCTTGTGGAGGAGCGTCTCCAGGGCGGGCACTTCCCGGTCGCCCGCCACATCCCCCAGGGCCGCGAAGAGGGCGCGCTGGCTGGCCTCGTCGCGGGACTCGAAGTCGGGCGACTCGATGCAGTCCAGGATGGCGCGCGCCACCTCCGGCGCCTTGTCGCGGGTCAGCATGTTGAGCGTGGACGCGAGATGCTGCGAGTCGCGGGAGTCGAGCTGCTCGATCAGCAGGGGCGTGCGCTCCTCCGGCGGCACGGCGCCGAGCGTCTGCACGAGCTGGCGGCGGACGCGCGGCTCGGGGTGGCGGGAGACGGTGCGCAGGAGCGGGACCACGGCCGGTCCGCCGATGAGGCCGAGCACGAAGATCACGTTGCGCACGACCTGCCAGCGGGGGTCGGCGAGCCAGGGGGCCAGCATCTCGGGTTGCTCGGGGCACAGGTAGCAGAGCGCCGTCACGGTGGCCGCCCGCGCCCGCGCCTTGTCGGCCCGCGACATGATGTCCACGCAGAAGCCGACCGCCGGCGCCCCGAGCGCCACGACGAAGCCGGCGAGGCGGCTGTGGTCGAGAGCGTCACCTTCGTCGAGCCGCTCGGCGACCGCCTGCGCGTCGATGCCCGCCAGTGCCGAGGTCAGCTCCTCGTTGCACAGCCTGCGCTCGGGGTCCAGCTCGTTCAGGAGCCCGAGGGCGTCTTGCGCCTCGTCCCAGGCCACCCGCTCGAGCGCGCCGCTCAGCCAGGTGACGACCGACCGGGCGAGCGCCCGCCGCATGTCCTCGGAGGCGTCCATGGCGATCAGACCGCGCACGAAGCTCGGGGCCTGCGCGGTCCACCCCCTGGCGTTCTCCTCGTCCCAGGCCTGCAGGAAGCCGGGCAGGGCCGCCTCCACCGCGGGGAGGAGCCGCTCGTACGCCTCGGGCACCTCCACCCTCTCCAGGGGAAGCTGCCAGTCGTCGAACGTGTCGCGATGCAGGCCCTGGGCGCCCGCCATTTGCCCCAGATCGGCGCGGATCTCCGAGCCCGTCGGCGACCAGGCGAAGACCTGGCCCTTGCGAGCCTCGCCGCTCACGGCGGCGCCCCCCGCGCGCGCCGAGACGTAGATGGTCTGCTCCAGGGGCACCGCCTCGAGGTGCAGGCTCGACAGGTTGGACTGCCAGAGCAGGGTCACCAGGTCGTCCTGCCCGCCTTGCGAGGTGCTCGCGCTCCTCAGGATCTGGACGAAGGAGTCCACGTCGCTCCGCGGCGCACCGCTCTGGATGGTGAGCCTGCGCACCCCGTCGCGGTAGAACAGGAAGGGCAGCTCGTCCGTGACCGAGGCCACGTGATCGGCGCCCGCCGCCCGCGGCGCTATCCGCACGACGGGCTCGTCTCCCACGCGGATCTCGGTGGCCGAGAAGCGGAGCTGCAGCGTTCCGTGAGCCGCGAGCAGATCGGCGAGGGTCGTGGCGACCGCCTCCTGCGCGCTCACCACCGTGGGGTTGTCCACCCGGTAGAGGCGGAACATGCGCAGGGCGCGCGCCAGTTGCCGGAACCAGGCAGCCGCTGCCTGGGCCTCCGGGGAGAGCTCCCGGACGGTCTGCCCGCTGGGTCCCGGCGCCATGTTCCTCCTTGCCTTGCGGTCGGCCCACGGGTGAGCCTCCACGCCCGTGGATCGGCGAGGGATGGGAACGAGGAGCCTCCCGCCTGCCTGGCCAAGGGGCTCCGAGAGGTTATCGGCCGCTCGGCGCCGTCCATTGAGCCCCGCGAAGGTCCGAGACCCGGTACGCCCTCGGGACAGGGGGAGCAGGTGGCTCGGGCCACGGCAGGCCGCTCTTCTTGACGCGGCCGCAGGGCGTCCCGTACGCTGCGCCGTTCTCTCACCGACGCAATCCCCTGTGGAATCGAGGTCTCCTCAAGATGAAACGCACCTACCAGCCCCGGAACCGCCACCGGAAGAAGACCCATGGATTCCGCGCGCGCATGAAGACCAAGGGCGGCCGCAAGGTCCTCTCGGCCCGGCGGCGCGTGGGCCGCAAGCGCCTGACCGTCTCGAAGAAGAAGTCGTAGCCCGGCAGGCAGAACCCGAGCGAGACAGCGATTCATCGTCCATCGTGCCGTTCCCTGGAGGGCCGACCTTCGCCCCTCACGAGCCACGGGCCGGATGGCCCGGGTCAGGTCCGCGCGGCCGCGCCGGCACCCCGGGCCAGGTCGGGTTCGGCCGGAGCGGTTGCCCGTTCGAGCCTCATGTCAGAAGACCGCCGAGAGCGACTGAGCCCCGAGCACCGGCTGACCTCGCCGCTTCACTACGAGGCGGTTCAGGACGGCGGGGTCGCCTTTCGCGGCCGGCTCTGCGTGATGCTCGTCCTGGCGCGACCCGGCGAGCCGACTCGCTTCGGGTTCGTGGCCAGCCGCAGGTCCGTGGGTGGCGCCGTGCAGCGCAATCGAGCCCGGCGGCGGCTGCGCGAGCTGGTGCGTCGGCGCTGGCCGCGGCTGGGCGAGCGGGGATACTGGATCGTGTTCATCGCCTTGCGCGGCGCCGTCACCGCGCCGCACCAGGAGCTGGCGACCGAGGTGGAGCACCTGCTGGCTCGCGCGGGGGCCCTGGCCCCCCTCCGGACCGAGGAGCCGGACGGCCATGCGTAGCCTGCTGCTCTTCCTGATCCAGGCGTACCAGCAGCTCTTCTCGCCCGTGTTCCGCGGCGCGTGCCGGCACGTGCCCTCCTGCTCCGAGTACGCGCGCACGGCCATCGAGCGCCACGGGGCGGCGCGCGGCCTCTGGCTGGCCGCGCGCCGGCTGGCGCGCTGTCATCCGCTCGGCACGAGCGGATACGACCCGGTGCCTTGAGCATGGATCGGCGTACTCTCGTCCTGGTCGCCCTGCTGCTGCTGCTCTTCGTCCTCTATCAGCCGCTTCTCAGGCTGGCGGGGCTCGGGAAGTATCTCTCGCCTTCCCGCCAGCCGGCGCCAGCCGCGGTGGACACGACGCGTCGGGATACGCTGTCCCTGCGGGCGGCGGCTCCGGCCCCGGCGCCGGCGGCGCCCGCGCCGGCCGCCGAGGCCGAGGCCGCGCCGCTCGCGGCGGGCGGCTTCCCCAGCGTCCCCGAGAGCACCTCGACCATCGACACGCCCCTCTACCACGCGATCTTCTCGAACCGCGGCGCGCGGCTCCTCAGCCTCGAGCTCAAGCGCTACGTCTCGGCCTCGGGGATCTCGACGCGCGCTCGCGGGCACCTGCTGCACGTGCCTTCCGGGCGTGAGGTGCCCAAGGGCGACCGGGTCGTGCTCGAGGGCAGCCCGCTCTTCGGCCTGGATCTCGGCTCGGGGACTTCGCTGCGCTCCCTGGCCGGCCAGACGTACGCGGTCAGCGAGAGCCTGGATGCGAAGGGCGCGACGCGGGGGCTCACCTACACGCTGCGCGACAGCGCCGGGCTCCTCGTCCGGCAGACGTGGCGGGTCCACCCGGACACCTATGCGCTCGATCTCGAAGTCGAGACCCGTGGCATCCCGGACTCGTGGCGGCTCAACGACTATTCGCTGACGATGCGCTCCTGGCCGGAGATCACCGAGATCGACCGCCGGAACGACGCCCGTTACACCCGGGCCTCCTGCCTCGTGGGGAGCGCCCTGCATCGGGACGCCCCTTCGGCCCTGCTGAAGAGCCCGAAGACCCACGAGGGTGCCGTCGAGTGGGCGGGGGTGCAGAGCCGTTACTTCCTCTGCGCGACGCAGGTGGAGGACGGGATCCCGCGCACGGTCATCTCCTCGGGCGAGGAGCGGCCTCTCACCGGCACCGCCCTCCAGGTGCTCGAGCGAAACGAGAAGCCCGTCCATCTGCGGGTCTCGACCAGCCTGGTCGTCGCGCTGCCGCCCCCGACCCGGCCGGTCGAGCGCTTCCTGGTCTACGTGGGCCCCAGTGACCTGCGCCTTCTCGCGGCCTTCGGGCACGGGCTCTCGCGCGTCGTGGACCTGGGCTGGAGCTGGCTGCGCCCCATCAGCGAGCTGCTGCTCCGCCTGCTGGACTGGATCCACGTCGTGGTGCGCAACTACGGCGTGGCCATCCTGGTCCTGGCCCTCCTCGTGCGCCTCCTGCTCCATCCGCTCAACGCCTCCAGCATGAAGAGCATGCGGGCCATGCAGAAGCTGCAGCCCGAGGTCGAGCGGCTGAAGGTGAAGTACAAGAACGACGCGCAGGCCATGAACACGGCGCTCATGGCCCTCTACAAGGAGAACAAGGTCAATCCGGCGGCCGGCTGCCTGCCGTTGCTGCTGCAGATGCCGATCCTGTTCGCGCTCTACCAGGTGCTCTTCAACGCCATCGAGCTGCGCCAGGCGCCCTTCTTCGGGTGGATCGACGACCTCTCGGCGCCCGACACGATGTTCAGCGTGAGCGGGTTCCCGATCCACCTCCTGCCGCTGCTCATGGCGGCCTCGGGGTTCCTGCTGCAGAAGATGACGCCCACGAGCCCGCAGCAGGCGCCGACGCAGTACCTGATGAATGTCTTCATGCTCTTCATCCTCTGGTCGATGCCGTCGGGGTTGGTCTTCTACTGGACGGTGATGAACCTGGCCAGCGCCCTCCAGCAGTGGCTCGTGCTGCGCCAGGACGGCTCCGAGGCGGTGGTCGTGGTGGAGCGAGAAAGGAAGAAGAAGGCCGGGGGACGCTGACGCCGAGGCGGCCGGGCGCGGCGGGCGAAGCCGCCCCGGAGGCGTCTTTGTCGGCCGCTCCTCGGAGGTGTGGTCAGGGGGGTCGTGGAGAAGTAAGCTGGGCGCACCCGAACGCGGCGAATCCGGTTCCGTCACGCGGGGACCCCGAGGCGGGCTGCATGTCCTCGCTCCGCTCCGGATTCGCATTGGCGCCCCGGGCAGCGCGCGGCCGTGCCGCCGAGCCAAGCGCGCACCCAGGCGAAGACGCGTGACGGTGCGATCGTCGGCGGGAAGCCGATGGGCCGGGCCGCCCCGTCAATCATGGTTCGCGAGCATCGCCGAGGCCGGCATCTCGTGGCTCGCTTTGCCGCCAGGACGCGATGCGCTGGACAGAGGTGACCGATGTCCCAAGTGGGCGACGTATTCGAAGGCAAGACGCTGGACGCAGCCGTGAGGAACGGGCTCGAGGCCCTGGGTCTCTCGCGCGCGCAGGTAGTGATCACCATTCTCGAGGAAGGGTCGAGCGGGTTCCTCGGCATCGGCGCGCGGCCGTTCCGCGTGCGTGTCATGCGCCGGATCGGCGGCCCTCCCGAGGTCGAATCGGACGCGGAGTCGCGGCGGCGCCGCCACGAGGGCCGGGAGCGCCGCCGGCGGAACGGCCGCGATCGCGGGGAACGCCGTGGGCCGGCCCGAGAGTTCGGCGGGCCGGAGGGCGGCCGGAGCGCGGGCCCGGAGCGGCGCGAGGAGCATCGCCGGGAGCGCCCGGGCGAGCGCGGCGAGGGGCGTCGCGAGCCCCGCGGTGAGCGCGGGGCGCCTGGTCGCCCACAAGGGGGAGGATTCCCCGAGGCGGGGCGCGGCCAGGTCACGGATCGCCGCGAGGAGCGTCGCGAGGGTCGCCGCGACGAGCGTCGCGAAGGGCGGCGCGAAGGCTACCGCGACGAGCGGCGCGAGGGTCGGCGCGACGAGCGGCGCGAGGGATTCCGGGAGGACCGCGGCGGAGATCGCGAGGAAGCGATCGCGGCCGAGGGTCAAGGAGAGACGCCCCTCTCCTCGCCGGAGTCCGGCGGGCTGGATGAGGGGCATCGCCGCCGGCGGCGCGGCCGGCGCGGCGGGCGGAGGCGCCAGGGTGTCCCCGGCGAAGGAGTGGGCCCACAGGCGTTCGCCCAGGAAGAGCCGGAGGAGTCGCACGCCGGCGAGCCCGGTCCCGCGGAGTTCGCCGAGCGGGGTCCGGAGCCGGCTCCCCCGGCGGCACCGGCGGCCGCGGCTGGGGCGACGAGCTTCAGCGGCGAGGAGCTGGCCGCGCAGAGCCGGCGCCTGACCGAGGCCCTGCTGACGGCCATGGGCTTCGAGGCGACGGTGACCGCCACGGTGGACGGCAATCACGTCGAGGTGACGGCGGAGGTGGCGAAGGACGAGGACCTGCTCACGGGCCGCAAGGGAGAAGTGAGGCAGGCCCTGCAGCACCTGCTCAATCGCATGCTGAATCGCGGCGAGAGCAGCCGCTTCCACCTCCAGCTCGAGATCAACGACTTCTGGAAGCGGCGCGAGGAGGAGCTTCGCGAGCTGGCCCGCGGGCTGGCCGACGAGGCCGTCTCCAGCGGCGGCGAAGCGGTCACCGAGTATCTGAACGCGCAGGAGCGCCGCATCGTGCACGTGACGCTCCGCGAGGACGCGCGGGTCAAGACCTACGCTCTCGGCACCGGCATGATCAAACGCGTGGCCATCGCGCCCGCCGACTACGAAGGCGGCTCGAGAGAGGAAGGCGAGTAGCCCGGAATCCGAGCACAGGCGGCGCCGGGCTCTCCCCAGGGCCCGGCGCCTTCTTCTGGAGTCGCGCATGCTGGACGTGGACGACACGATCGCCGCGATCGCCACCGCGCCGGGGGCGTCGGGGCTCGCCGTCCTGCGCCTGAGCGGCCCACGCGCCCTCGCCGTGGCGGACGCCGTGCTCGAGGGCGCCCCGCTCGCGGACGCGCCGGGGCACACCCTCCATCACGGCTGGGCCGCCGCGGTCGCGGAGGCGACGGACCGTTCCACGGCTCCGCTTCCGCGCCAGCGCCTCGACGAAGTCGTGGCGGCGGTGTTCCGGGCGCCGCGCTCCTACACCGGTGAGGACGTGGTGGAGCTGTCCTGCCACGGCGGGCGCCTCTCCGCCCAGCGCGTGCTGGCCGCCCTGCTCGCGGCCGGAGCGCGACAGGCCCGCCCCGGCGAGTTCACCCTGCGCGCCTTCCTGCACGGACGCGTGGACCTGGTCCAGGCCGAGGCGGTGGCCGATCTCATCCACGCCGAGACCGCGGCGGCGCACGCCCTGGCGCTCTCCCAGCTCGGCGGCGAGCTGTCGCGGCGACTCGCGGCGCTGAGCGAGGCCCTGCGCGACTCGCTGGCCGAGGTGGAAGCCCGCGTGGACTTCGCCGAGGACGTGGGTGGGGTCGAGGTGCCGGGGCACGTCCTCGAGAGCATGGCCGCGGCCGAGTCGGCGCTCGGCGAGCTGCTGGCCGGCGCGGCCTACGCCCGGGCGGTCCGGGAGGGAGTGCGTGTCGTGCTGGTGGGCCGCCCCAACGCGGGCAAGTCCTCGCTCTTCAACGCGCTGCTCGGGGAGAGGCGGGCGATCGTCACCTCCGACCCGGGCACCACTCGCGATCTGGTGAGCGAGGCGATCGAGGTCGCGGGGGTCCGCGTCACCCTGGTGGACACCGCCGGCCTGCGCGAGGGCGGCGGCGCGGCCGAGCGCGAAGGGGTGCTGCGAGCCCGTGAAGCTCTGGAGCGCAGCGCCGTGGTGCTGTGGGTGGTGGACGCGGCCGCCCCCCTGGCGGAGGAAGACCGGCAGATCGCCTCGAGCCTCCGCGGGCGGCACGTGCTGGTCGCCCTCAACAAGCGGGATCTGCCGAGTCGTGTCGAGGCGGCGGACGTGGCGGCCCTGCTCGGGGGCGGGCGGGCGGCGATCGTCCCGACCTCGGCCCGCCTGGGTGCGGGGGTCGCAGAGCTGCTCGCGGCGCTGGCCCACCTGCTGGCGGATGGCTCGGGCCTCGGCGCGGGCGTGGCCAACCAGCGGCACGCCGAGGCGCTCGAGCGGGCGCGGGCGGCGCTGGGAAGGGCCCGGGCGGCCGCCGCCGAGGGATGGGGAGGCGAGATCGCGGCGCTCGAGCTGCGGGATGGCCTGCGCGCCCTGGGCGAGGTCACGGGCGAGACGGTCGAAGAAGAGCTGCTCGAGCGCATCTTCAGCCGCTTCTGCGTCGGGAAATGACCACCTTCGACGTCGTCGTCGTGGGGGCAGGCCATGCCGGGTGCGAGGCGGCCGCCGCCTGCGCGCGTCTCCGGCTGCGCACGGCGTTCGTCACCGCGGACGCGGCAGGGACCGCGCGCATGTCGTGCAATCCCGCCATCGGCGGGGTCGCCAAGGGCCACATGGTGCGCGAGGTGGACGCTCTGGGCGGCGTCATGGGCTTCGTGACCGATCGTGCGGGTATCCAGTTCAGGATGCTCAACCGCGGCCGCGGCCCGGCGGTCTGGTCTCCGCGCGTGCAGTGCGACAAGGCGCGGTACTCGCTGGAGATGGCCGGGCGGCTCGCCGGCCTCCCGGGCCTGGAGCGCCTCACCGGCGAGGTGACCGAGCTGCGGCTCGAGCGCGGGCGCCTCGCAGCCCTGCGCCTGGCCGACGGGCGCGAGCTGAGCTGCGGCGCGGCCATCCTCGCCCCGGGCACGTTCCTCGACGGCCTGATTCACATCGGCTCGCGCCGGCTGGAGGGCGGCCGGATCGGCGAGCACGCGGCGCGGGCGCTGGGCCGCTGCCTCGAAGCGATCGGGCTGGAGCTGGGACGGCTCAAGACGGGCACGCCGCCGCGACTGCATCGGGACTCGATCGACTGGAGCCGGCTCGAGGCCCAGCCCGGCGATGACCCCCCGGAGCCGATCTCGCACTGGTCCGAAGGACCGATCCTCGAGCAGGTGTCGTGCTGGCTCACCCGCACCAACGAGCGGACGCACGACGTGATCCGCCGCAACCTCGCCCACTCGCCCCTCTACTCGGGGCAGATCCGGGGCCGCGGCCCCAGGCACTGCCCGTCGATCGAGGACAAGGTCGTGCGCTTTCCCGAGCGCGCCTCGCACGCGATCTTCCTCGAGCCGGAGGGGATCGGCGTGCCCGAGATCTACGTGAACGGGCTGTCGTCGAGCCTGCCGGAGGAGGTCCAGCTCGAGCTCGTGCGCAGCGTGCGGGGCCTCGAGCAGGCCGAGATGCTGCGTCCGGGCTATGCGGTGGAGTACGACTTCGTTCTTCCGCACCAGCTCCGCCACACGCTCGAAGCCAAGCGCGTGCCCGGCCTCTTCCTCGCGGGGCAGGTCTGCGGCACC
This sequence comes from Candidatus Eiseniibacteriota bacterium, assembly GCA_033853925.1. Lineage (GTDB taxonomy): Bacteria > Eisenbacteria > RBG-16-71-46 > RBG-16-71-46 > RBG-16-71-46 > JANXPZ01. The sequence continues at coordinate 8,325 of JAWOLC010000016.1, read as the reverse complement.
TCGGGCTACGAGGAGGCGGCGGCGCAGGGGATCGTGGCCGGCATCAACGCGGCGCACCGGCTGCTCGGGCGCGACCCGTTCGTGCTGGGTCGCGACCAGGCTTACGTGGGCGTGCTCGTGGACGATCTCGTGACCCGCGAGCACGTCGAGCCCTATCGCATGTTCACCTCGGCCGCCGAGCATCGACTCCTCCTGCGCGCCGACAATGCCGACGAGCGGCTGGCCGAGATCGGCCGGCGAGTGGGTCTGCTGACGGACGAGCAGGTGGAACGCGTGCGCGCGAAGTACGCCGCGATCGCGGCGGAGGAGCGTCGCCTGGGAAGGCTGTGGGTGAGCCTGGCTCGCGCTGCGGCCACGGAAACCCACGTGAATGGTGCGGGCTCGCCGGTCACGGCCCAGATCGCGAGCGTCGAGCCCGCCCCACGAGGCGACCGCTGTGGCGAGGCGGATGACGGCGACGGGGAGCGCCGTGGCCAGGCCAATGACGCGGACGGCGGCAGCGGCGACCGCTGTAGCGAGGCGGATGACGGCGACGGCGGCAGAGGCCACCGCTGTGGCGAAGATGACGGCCACGGCGGCAGCGGCGACCGCGCGCGTGCCGAGCCCACGCACTGGGCGTCCGCGCCCGCGGCACAGGAGGCGCGCGCGCTGGCCACCATCCCTTTGCCGGGCGACGCGCGCTTCGGCGCGGGCGGATCGTCGTGCGCACTCGATCTGCTCGCCAGGCCGGGAAGCTCGTACGGCGCCCTGGCTGCCCTGGGCGTGCGGCCGCTGCTGCCGCGCGCGTGGGGGGAAGCCCTCGAGGTCCGGGTGCGCTATCGCGGCTACATCGAGCGGCAGCGTCGCGCGGCGCTGCAGGCGCAGGCCCTCGAGGGGCAGAGCCTGCCCGTCGCGCTCTGGGCGGAGGGGCTGAACGGGCTCTCCTGCGAGGCGCGCGAGAAGCTGCGTCGGCGGCAGCCGGAGACCGTGGGCCAGGCCGCGCGCATCGCGGGCGTGTCGCCCTCGGACATCGCCATCCTGCTCGTGCACGCCCGGCGCTTCGCCGCCGGCGCGAGCTGAGCGCGCGCCCCTCGGCGCATCCTGCTGGTGCGCGGCCGCCGCCAGCGCGAGTTGAGCGCACGCCCCTCGGCGCATCCTGCTCGTGCGCGGCCGCCGCCGGCGCGAGTTGAGCGCACGCCCCTCGGCGCATCCTGCTGGTGCGCGGCCGCCGCCGGCACGAGCTGAGCGCACGCCCCTCGGCGCATCCTGCTGGTGCGCGGCCGCCGCCGGCGCGAGCTGAGCGCACGCCCGCGCCATGCGTCGGCCCTGAGCCGATCCCCACGCTCGAATCGCGCCGAGCCCGACTCGCGCGCGTCGCTTCGGAGCGCGGAGGCCGCTTGACGGTCGGCTGGCGAGGCGAGAGGCGCGCGGCGGCGCGGGGGGGCGTGGATCGGGTCGCTCGTCGCCAGCTCAGCGTCGGGTCCTCGACGCGCGCCTTCGATTGCCACTCTCCCTGCCAATGCCTAGAGTCGCGGCCATGGATCGACGCCGGAGGAGAAGCAACACGCGGTCGCCAGGCTCTCCCCCTCGTCCCGCGCGTGCGCCTGGGGCTCGGCCCCTCAGGAGCGGCGAGGTGCGGCGCGCCGGCCGGGGACCTGCGTCGGCGGCCGGCGGCTCCCGGCGCTCGAGCGAGGGGCGCCGCGCCGGTGAGTACATCAGCCCGACGCGGGAGCCGAAGACGGATCAGGACATGGCGACCCCACGACGGCTGCGTCGTCGAGGAGCGGGGGCCGGGGGTGGGGGGCCGGACCTCGGAGGCGCTCTCGGTCGCGGCGATAGACGGCCGGGGATCGGTCCCGGAGACTCGACCCGCAGGCCCAGGCGAGGCCGATCGCAATCGGCCAGCTCATTGCCAAAGAAAGAGCTAGGTGGCACGAGACAGCCGAGAGGTCCAGGCAGATCGCGACGCGCTGGCGGCCTCGACCGGCTGGGGCGGAGAGGGACTGGCTTCGGGGGATCGCGACGGCTCGAGGGCTTCCATGGGTCGGCGAGGTCAATCGCTGAGATCCTCGACCGGCAGCCATGGGACGGGTTGGCGCCCTGCCTTCAGCAGGCCGGCGTGGACTTGCGCTCTGCCTTCCCCAGGCTGCGCAGGTACGCCGAGCTGGTGCTAGAGTGGAATCGTGGATTCTCCAATCTCATATCGGGAAACGACGAGCACAGGTTCGTCGAGAGGCACCTGCTCGAGTCGCTCCAGCCGGCCTCATGGCTCGCGGAGTGCGGCGTGTCCAGATGGATGGACCTCGGCTCGGGAGCAGGGCTTCCAGCGATTCCGTTGGCGATCGCTGGCGTCGGCCGGACGTGGACTCTCGTCGAGGCGAGAAGAAACAAGTGTCTGTTCATGAAGAAGGCGGTGCTGGAGCTTGGGTTGGCGAACGTGCACATCGAGGAGGGGCGACTGGAATCGCTGGCAGCCGCGACTGGCCGGCTCGGCAGGTTCGACGGATTCACTTCCCGGGCCACGCTCCGGCTCAGTCCGACGCTCGCCCTGGCTGCCCGGTGGACGGAGCCTGGAGCCAGCGCCTTTCTCTGGAAAGGTAGCGGCTTGCAGCGGGAGATGGGCGAATACCAAGCGTGGAAGGAGTCCTGGCGGGCGGAGGGCCTCGCCAGGATCGGGCCGGGTCCGATGGTTGTAGCCAGATTCATAAGAACGGCCGACAGATGAGGTGATTCGACTAGACTGTTCCACGTGAAACAATTCCCTTGTCGAGCTGAACGACAGCCTGCTATCTTGCGAGCGCCTCCCCCGACAACCCCAACTCGGTGGGCATGAGGTCCGCCCCCGCACTCAAGGGAATGGGAAGAGTCATCTCGGTCGCCAGCCAGAAGGGCGGCGTCGGCAAGACCACGACTGCGGTGAACCTGGGCGCCTGCCTTGCGCAGGAGAGCCAGCGGGTCTTGGTCGTGGACGTCGATCCCCAGGCCAATGCCACGAGCGGGCTGGGCGTCAAGGGCAACGACCTGAAGTCGACGGTGTACGAGGTGCTGCTCGGCCACGCAGAGGTCACCGACTGCGTCACCACGACCGCGCTGGCCAGCCTGGATCTCGTCCCCTCGGCCCAGCGGCTCTCCGGAGCCGAGGTCGAGCTGGTCGGGCTGATGGCCCGCGAGACGCGCCTCAAGAACGCGGTCGGCAAGGTCCGAGAACAGTACGACTTCATCCTGATCGACAGCCCACCATCGCTCGGGCTTCTGACGATCAACGCCCTGACAGCGTCGGACTCCGTGCTAATCCCCCTGCAGTGCGAGTACCTGGCGCTGGAGGGCCTGACGCAGCTGATCGGAGCCATCCGGCTCGTTCAGGACCACCTCAACTCGGGCCTGAGGATCGAGGGCGTGCTGCTGACCATGTACGACTCGAGGCTCAACCTCTCCCAGCAAGTCGCCGAGGAGGCACGCCGCTTCTTCGCCGAGCGCGTCTACCGCACCGTCATCCCCAGAAATGTCCGGCTCAGTGAAGCTCCTTCCTTTGGAAAGCCAATCGTCCTCTACGACCCACACAGCACCGGCGCCGAGAGCTATCGCGAGCTGGCGCGGGAGGTCCTCGATCATGACTAGGAAAGCGCTCGGGCGGGGCCTCGAAGCCTTGATCCCGCCCTCACCCCTCACCCTCTCCGCGCTGACCGAGGCGCCAGCTCAGGGAGAGCTGCCCGTCGAGGAGATCGGGGCGAATCCCTACCAGCCGAGGACTCGCTTCGACGAGGAGACCATTCAGGAGCTGGCAGCCTCCATCAAGTCCGCCGGGGTGCTGCAGCCTGTCCTCGTGCGGCGCGTCCCGGGAGCCGACGGCTACCAGCTCGTTGTCGGCGAGCGCCGGCTGCGTGCCGCCATCGTGGCTGGGTTGAAGCGAATCCCGGCGATCGTGCGGGAAGTGGGCGATCGGGAGATGATGGAGTTGGCGCTGGTCGAGAACGTGCAGCGGGAGGACCTGAACCCGATAGAAGAGGCCAGGGCGTATCAGACGCTGGTGGAGAAGCTCGGCCTCACCCACGACCAGGTCTCGGAGCGGGTGGGCAAGCAGCGGGCCTCGATCACGAATTCTCTCCGGCTTCTCTCGCTCGCCAGCGACGTGCGGGAGATGGTTTCACGTGGAACATTGAGCGCCGGACACGCTAGGGCATTGCTGGCCTTGGAGAAGGAGGCGGAGCAAGTGCTCGCGGCGCGCTACGTGTGCGGCAAGGGGTTCTCGGTTCGCCGCACGGAGGCATACATCCGCCGGAAGCTCCGGCGCCAGCACTCGCGACCCCGCACGGCGAAGCTCGATGGGTTCCGAGAATGGGAGATCAAGCTCCAGCAGAAGTTCGGCACGCACGTCGCAATCTCCCCGGGGCGCAAGGGGGGAACCGTGGAGTTCGAGTACTACGGGCAAGAGGATCTGGAGCGGCTGCTCGAGGCCTGGGGCGTCCTGTGACCCCGAGCCGCTCCAGCCAGGGAAGGCAACTAGGGCCGGCGAGGCCGACCCACATCGCTCAGGAGAGGCCATGATGTTCCGGTCACGATCGCCCGAGATCGAGGAGCCGCCCGCGCCCAGCACGATCGTTGGCGTGGGCTCCAGCTTCCGCGGGACGCTGATGGTTCACGGGACTCTGCGGGTCGAAGGCGAGTTCGAGGGGGATATCCTGGACTGCGACCGGCTCGAGATTGGTGAGCACGGGCTCATGCGGGCGGATGTCGAGGTGAAGGAAGCGGTGATCTTTGGTCGCGTGCTCGGCAACATCCGTGCTCTGGGCACGCTCGAGATGAAGCAGGGCGCTCACGTCGAGGGGGATGTTGCGGCCGTGAGCGTGGTCATGGAACCCGGAGTGTATTTCTCGGGCCGCTGCACGATGCTCGACACCGGCACGGAAGGGGTCCAGATCGGGATCGAGCACGCGCGCGCCCGCGGCTGATGCGGGCGAAGGGACTGGACTGATTTCTCCGACGCTGACCAGCTCGGCACCGAACTCGCGCCGGGACCGCGTCACTCGAGCGGTTGCGGCTTCCCTGCGACTGGGCTTCGCCTGCCTGGTGCTGTCGTCAGTTTCCTCCAGCGCGCCAATAGATAAGAGCATTTCGAAGTCGAGCGCGACCGGGATAGGGCACGCGCGGTTCCCCGCACGGGGGCGGGCTGGCCATGTCTCGCGCGGCATCCTCGACGAGAACGCCGCGAATCGAGCCGGAGGCAGCGATCGAGGACCTTTCGGCCCCGATGGGCCCAGGGCGGCGGGGAAGGAGGACTCGCTCGCCGCCTGGCCGTGGCCTCCGGGCGCGGATCTGCTCCACTTCGAGAATCTCGATGGCGCGATGCTCGTAAGGGCGAGACTGACCGCCGTCTCCGGCAGAGACACGGCGGGCGACTTCGTGGTGGACACGGGCGCGGGCTTCCTCGCTCTCGATCTGGACCTAGCCCGAGCCCTGGGCGTGGCCGATTCGGCCGCGGCGTCGCCGGCCATCGGCCTCGCCTCGCATCCCCTTCCGCGCCTGGAGTTGGGGAGCCTCGAGCTGGAGCGAGTCAGCCCGGTGCTCACGATTGGCGCGGAGGTGGTCCGGCGTGCCACCGGGCGACCGGTCCTCGGTCTGCTGGGCCAGGCGCCCTTCGCCGACCGGACAATCATCGTCGACTACCGCGAGGGTGTTCTTGTGCTTCTCCCTCCTGGGTTCGAAGGGGAGCAGACGGGACGGAGCCCGCGCGCCAACCGCGAGACCGAGGCCGATCGAGCACGACCTGCCGCCTCCGGGGCATCCGCTTCCGTGGCGGCCGATTCGGCGGCGAGCCGCGTAGAGCCGGGCAGGTCGGGATCAGGGGATTCCACGGTCCACGCTTCGCGCGCTCCGCAGGCGGCCGATTCCGCGGCGAGCCACCTGGAGGCGGGCAGCTCGGGACCGGGCGATTCCGCGGCGTCGGCTCGAGGGCCGAACGCTCCGCGGGAGGCGGATTCCGTCGAGGGCCGGGCGAGGCCGGACTGGGGCACGCCGCCGCCTGCCTTCTCGCCAGGTGCAGTCGCCGTTCCCTTCCGCGTGGCTGGCGATCGCAAGCTGCTCGTCAGGGCGCGTGTCGAGACCGGCAGCGGCGCGCGGTCGGTCGACCTCATCGTGGACACCGGAGCCACCAAGAGCGTCTTCTTCAGCGAGGCGCTCTCGCGCAAGGTGCCGGAGTGGAGAGGCTGGCCCGCACTCCGCGGGCTGGCGGCTCCGACCCTCACGGGCGATGCCGCTGCTGCCATCGTTCGGGTTCCGGCGCTCGCCCTGCGAGGCGGCGCCCGCGAGGTCCAGCGCAGGGGCATGGACGTTGCCGTCATTCAGGGTGGCTTGGGTGAGGATCTTGCCGACGAGGTGGGGGCGCCGGTCGACGGTCTGCTCGGGTACAACTTCCTCAAGCACTTCCGCCTCGCCTTCGACGCGAGTCACGGTCTGCTGTGGCTCGATCCCACGCAGGGGGACGTGCCGGACCGGCCCTTCGAGTTCTCGAGCGTGGGGGTCCAGCTCGAAGACGCCAGAGGGGTGGCGAGGGTTGCCGGGGTCGCGGTCGGTTCGTCGGCGGCGCGCGCAGGGGTGCGCGCGGGTGACGCCCTGCTGGCAATCGACGGCCGGCCCGTGGGCGGCGGGCAGATCGTGGCCGCGGCCGAGCAGCTCGAGGGTCCGCCCGGAACATCCACGAAGCTGACTCTTCGTCGCGCACGGCGCCAGTGGACCTGCACTCTGGTCAGGACGCGGCTCCTCTGACGCAATCTCGTGATTCACGAAATCGCGTGACTCGAACGCGCCTTCTCGGGCGCGGCGAAGGCGCCTAGCCGGCCGCGGCCAGATCGTCGAGGAGAGGATGCAGCCCCCGCAGGCGATCCGCGACCCTCCCGACTCGGGCGGCGCTCACGGTCTCCACCGAGTAGGGCTCGTCCCAGACCAGGTTGCCGCGCAGCCACACGCGCAGTTCCGGGTAGCCCCTCAGCAGTTCGAGTCCCGTCTGTCCCTTCACCTGGCGCACCGCGCTGGCCACGCTCTGGACCGGGCTCAGGCCTACGAACAAGTGGACGTGGTCCGCTGCGGCGGCGAACTCCACGAGCGTGAAGCCGCCTTCGGCGCAAGCCCGCCCGATCAGATCCCTGAGGGCGCGCACATGCCGATCCCTCAGCACCGGCCGTCGGCCGCGCGTGCTCCACGTGACGAGGTAGTGGAGCTGGCTGCGGTAGAGCGGCTCCCAACGTCCTCGCAGGGCTTCGTCGATTTCGGGGGCGAGCCTGGCGTTCATGAGGTCCTCCTCATTGCTGAACATATGTGCACTAGGCGGGCATTCCGACACCCGCTCAGGTGCTCACGGGGATGCCCTTGTGATGCGCGGCGCAGTCCCGAGGTCTGACGCGATCCGGTGTGGCGGGCGGCTCTCAATCGCCTCGCCGCTTGAACGCGTCCGGCGCCGCCTCGTACGGATCTACTTCCCTCCTCCACTCACCGTGCGCAGAACTCCCGTGACCACGCCCAGGATGCGGAAGTCTGCGCCCTCCCCCACACGGATGGGCTCGTACTTCGGATTCGCCGGCACCAGCTCGATGGCGCCGCCGCGCGGCTGGTAGTACTTCACCGTCGCTTCGTCGCCGAGGAGCGCCACGACGATCTCGCCCGGGTTCGCCTTGTCCCGCTGGCGGACGACGACCAAGTCGCGCTCGAGGATGCCGGCGTCGGTCATGCTGTCGCCGCGCACGCGCAGAGCGAAGAGTCCGCTCGTGTCGCCGAAGACCGTGCCCAGATCCAGCACGTCCTCGATGCACTCCTCGGCCAGGATCGGCTGGCCGGCCGCGACGCGCCCGACGAGCGGCACGCCGCTCCTGCTGTTCGAGGCGAGCAGGCTGCTGCCGCGCGAGACCCGGCCCCGGCGCTTCAGGTAGCCGGCCTTCTCCAGCATCGTGAGGTAGTACCGCACTCCGTTCGTCGAGGAGATGCTGAAGGCCCTCCCGATCTCGCGAATCGTGGGAGGCAGCCCGTGCTGCTGTTGATAGCTCCGAATGAAGGAGAGGATCTCTCGTGCTCGGTCATTCAGCATGGCTCCGGCCCCCGGTCGCTGCGGTCCACCATGGACCTCGACGCGGGGAGGCTAGTGCACATGCGTGCAGTCTGTCAATGGCAATTCCGTGCAGTAACGACGCGGGTTTCGGCGCGCGGGTGAATCGCGACCAGGCTCTGCCATCTCGGGAGCGGCCTCTGCCAGCCGGTCGCGCTTTCGGCGCCTGTCGCGCACGGCCCGCTTCGCCTCGTCCCGGCTGTGCGCGATCCCCTTCGCGCGCGGGCGGCGAAGCGTCGCCGGCGTCCACGCCG
>JAWOLC010000015.1:0-10410 GCA_033853925.1 Candidatus Eiseniibacteriota bacterium | reverse complement strand
GGAAGTTGCGGTGGCGGAGCGCGCTGAAGCGCGTGCCGAGCGTGCCGCGACCTGACTCCTCCATGCCTCGCACGCTATCACGCACGCCGCGCGCCCGTCACGCCTGCGGATCCCGCGAGCGCCGCCGCCGATCGTGCACGTCTCGGAGAGCGGCGCGAAGGCGGGGACCGGAAGGCGAGCGCATGGTGCCTCTGATCGCCTTCCGGTTCCCGCGAGCGCCGCGACCGACATGCGCACTTCGGAGGGCGCTGCCGCTGATCACGCACGCGCCTCACGACCCCAGCCGCGGGGGCAACCACTCCTCGAGCGTCGCGCACAGCCAATCGGCGCCGGAGAGCGGGTGCAGGTGCCCCACGCCGGGCGAGACGCGCGTCTCCGCCCCCGGCACGAGGAGGGCCAGCTCCGCGGCGGCCTCGCGCACGAAGAGGCTCTCGCGTTCCCCGCGCACGATCAGCGTCGGACACGAGAGCCGCGGCAGCGCGTCCCGCAGATCGTGGTCCAGCGCCAGTCCCACGCGCTCCGCCGCCAGGGCGAGCGGCACCTCCCGGATCGCGAAACGCACGAAGTCGAGCACCGCGTCCCCGCAGCGCGGGTCGTAGACCCAGGCTCCGCGCGCCGCCCAGCGGCGCGCCAGCCCGAGCGCCGCGGGGGCCGGCAGCCAACGCTCGGCAGCGAGCACGAGCGGCTGCTCCACGAAGCGCGCCCAGCGATCGCCCGCTGGAGAGCGCACCCGGGCGAACGAGCTGGAGAGCACGAGCGCCGCGACCCGCTCGGGTCGGCGGAGGGCCCAGCGCTGGGCGAGGGCGCCGCCGAGCGAATGTCCGACCACGCCGGCCGCCCCGGGGGCGAAGGCATCGGCCACCGCCTCCAGGTCGGCGAGAAGTCGCGCCCAGGCGCGGCCGCCCCGCCCGCAGGCGCGCAGGTCGAAGGTGACGACGCGGAAGCGGCGGGCCAGGCGGGAGGCGCAGGCCAGCCACGTCTCCTTCCAGCCCGGCAGCGAGGGCAGGAGCAGGAGTGGCGGCCCCGCGCCGAGGCAGACGACCCGAGTCTCTCCGCCCTCGAGAGCGAAGGGCTGCGGCTCCCAGCCCGCGGCCCACTCCGGGGGGACGTGCCGCCGCCAGCCGAGCCCGAGGCCCGGCGCGTCGCTTCTCAAATCGTCCTCGCTGCGCGACACTGCGTCCCCGACATGAGCCGCATTCTCTGCCGATTCCCGCTCGGCTTCCACTGGGGAGCCGCCACTTCGGCGCATCAGGTCGAAGGGGGCAACCGCGCGAACGATTGGTGGCGGTTCGAGCAGCGGCGAGGTGCCGTCCGCGACGGCGCGACGAGCGGCGACGCCTGCCGGCACTGGGAGCGCTTCGACGAGGACTTCGCGCGCGCGGGCGGCTACGGGCACGACATGCACCGGCTCTCCCTGGAGTGGAGCCGGCTCGAGCCCGAGCGCGGTCGGCACGACGAGGCGGCCGTGGCCCACTACCACGCGGTCTTCGCCTCGCTCAAGCGGCACGGGCTCGTCCCGCTCGTCACCCTGCACCACTTCACCAATCCCCTGTGGATCGCCGACGCGGGCGGCTGGGAGGAGCGCGCGACCATCGACCGCTTCGCCGACTTCGTCCGCTTCTGCGCCCGCGAGTACGGCGGCGAGGTGGACTGGTGGTGCACGGTGAACGAGCCCGAGGTCTACGCCTTCCGCGCGTACAGCGAGGGCCGGTGGCCGCCTGCGAAGCGGGACGACGGGGCCGCGCTGCGCGTGCTCGGCAACCTGCTCGAGGCGCACGGACGCGCCTACCGCATCCTGCACGAAGAGGACCGGAGCGACGCGGACGGGGATGGCCGCGCCGCCCTGGTGGGCTTCGCCAAGCACCTGCCGCAGCTCGCCGCCGCCCGCCCGTGGTTCCCACCCGACCTGCTGCGCGCGCGGGTGGAGGACGCCGTCTTCAATGCGGCCCCGCTGCGCGCGGTCGTCTCCGGGGCCATCGACCTGGCCATCCCCGGCGCCGGCGCCGTCACCCGCTTCGTGCCCGAGCTGGAGCGGAGCCTCGACTACCTCGGGCTCAACTACTACACGCGCTGGCAGGTGCGCATGTTCGCCCGCGAGCCGCACGTGGCGCGCCGCGGCGCGCCGGTGACGGATCTGGGCTGGGAAGTGTGGCCCGAGGGCCTGGCGCGCGCCGCGCGCCGGGCGGCCGCGGTGGGCGCGCCCGTCCTGGTGACCGAGCACGGCTTCGCCGATCGCGCGGACGCCCTGCGCCCGCGGGCGCTCGTCGAGGCCCTGCTCGCGCTGGGCCAGGCGATCGCCGCCGGCGTCCCCGTGCTGGGCTACCTCCACTGGTCGCTGATGGACAACTTCGAGTGGGCCGACGGATACGCGGGCCGGTTCGGGCTCGAGGCCGTGGACTTCGCCGATCCGGCGCGGCCGCGCACGCCGCGCGCCAGCGCGGGCGTGCTGGCGCGCATCGCCCGGGCGAACGCCATCGACGACGACCTGGCGCGCGAGGTCGGCGCCCGGGTCCAGCCGTGAGATCCGCGCCGCGCGGGGCGCGAGCCGCCGCGGGCCGGGCGCGTTGAGGGGGCTGCGGCCCTGGGCTAGACTGCGGCCGTCCGAGGAGAGCGCATGTGCCCCTATTGTGAAGCGCACGACGGCAAGCCCTGCCTCATCCAGGAGAAGCCCAACGGCCGCCTGATCTGCTCCTGCGGCAAGCACTCGTGGCCCAACTCCGGGGCCTTCCTCGAGAGCTGCCGCCGCCTGAGCCTGACGATCGCGGGGCGGCCGCACATCTGGACGCAGGGCTACTGAGGCGGCGGCCCGGCGGCCGCGGCGATTGCCCGCGCCTGCGGCCTGCGCTAGGCTCGCGCCACTCGCCGAGAAAGCAGAGGGACCGTTGACCAAGGAACCACCCGACCCGCTCCAGAGCCTGCAGCGCGAGGTGGAGCGACTGTTCCACGACCTCGTCTACCGGCGCCACCCGGCCTCGCACTTCTCCGAGCCGCGCTGGTCCCCGCCCGCGGACCTGGTCGTCGCGGCGCACTCGGCGCGGGTGCTCCTGGAGCTGGCGGGCGTGCCGCGCGAGAGCGTGAAGGTGCGCGTGCGCGGCAACGTGCTCGAGGTGAGCGGCCGGCGGACCCCTCCGCAGGAGCCGGCCGGCACCCACTACCATCGCGCCGAGATCTACTTCGGAGACTTCCGCCGCCTCGTCGAGCTGCCCTGGGAGGCCGACGCCTCGAAGGTGGAGGCGCTCTACCGCGACGGCATGCTCGAGATCCGCCTCCGGCGCGCCCCCGCCCCGGAGCGGACCGAGATCGAGATCGAGGAGCCCGAGAACCGATGAGGATGCCCGGCCGCTCGCGCTCGACACCGTCCGAGGCCGGGCGGGCCCAGAAGATCCCGGTGGCGGCCGAGCCGCCGGCGCCCGCCGAGGGTGGCGCGCCGGCGCGGACCGTGAAGGGGCCGCGGGTGCTCCCCGTGCTGCCCGTGCGCCACACGGTGCTGTTCCCCTTCGCCATGCTGCCGCTCAACGTGGGACGCGAGCGCAGCGTCGCCCTCCTGAACGACGTCATGTCCGGCGACCGCACCATCGCCGTCCTGGCGCAGCGGGACGGCAACGTGGAGGACCCCGGCTTCGGCGACCTCTTCGCGGTGGGCAGCGTCGGCACGGTGCTGCGTATGGTGCGCTTCCCCGACGACCGCTACTCGGTGCTGGTCCAGGGCGTGGAGCGCGTGCGGCTGCTCCAGCCGGAAGCGGACCAGCCCTACCTGAAGGGCCGCTTCGAGACGCTGAACGAGACGAGCGACGAGTCGGTCGAGACCGAGGCGCTGGTCAAGAACGTCGTCGAGCAGTTCGAGCGCGTGGTCTCCCTGGTGCCCGCGATCCCCGACGAGGCCGTAGGCGCGGCGCGCAACCAGTCCGGCCCGGGCCAGATCGCCGACTTCATCGCCTCGCTGCTCGAGCTGCCCACCGAGGACAAGCAGAAGATGCTGGAGACGCTGGAGGCCCGGGAGCGGCTGCGCCTCCTCACCGGCGTCCTCGGCCGGGAGCTGCAGGTGCTCGAGGTGGGCGCGCAGATCCGCGACCAGGTCAAGGAGTCCATCGACCAGCACCAGCGGGAATTCCTGCTGCGCCAGCAGCTCGAGGCGATCCGCAAGGAGCTGGGCGAGGCCGACGAGGGCCAGCGTGAGATCGACGAGCTGAAGGCGAAGCTCGAGAAGGCGCAGCTGCCCCCCGAGGTGCAGAAGGAGGCCGACCGCGAGCTGACCCGGCTGCGCACGATTCCGCCGCAGGCGGCCGAGTACACCGTGGCCCGCACCTACCTCGAATGGCTGGCGGACATGCCCTGGGCGGTGCTCACCGAGGACGACCTGGACCTCGCGCACGCCCGGTCCGTGCTGGACGAGGACCACTACGGCCTCATGCCGATCAAGGAGCGCATCCTGGAGTACCTGGTCGTGCGCAAGTTCAAGGCGGACGCGCGCACGCCCATCCTGTGCTTCGTCGGCCCGCCCGGCACGGGCAAGACCTCGCTCGGTCGCTCGATCGCTCGCGCGCTGGGGCGGAAGTTCGTGCGGCAGTCGCTGGGCGGCGTGCGCGACGAGGCCGAGATCCGGGGCCACCGGCGCACCTACATCGGCGCCCTGCCCGGCCAGATCGTCCGCGGCATCCGCCGGGCGGGCTCGCGCAACCCGTTGTTCATGCTGGACGAGGTGGACAAGCTCGGGGCCGACTTCCACGGCGACCCGTCCAGCGCCCTGCTCGAGGTGCTCGACCCCGAGCAGAACAGCACCTTCACGGACCACTACCTCGACGTGCCTTTCGACCTCTCGCAGGTGCTGTTCATCACCACGGCCAACATCCTCGACACCGTGCCGCCTCCGCTGCGCGACCGCATGGAGGTGATCCGGCTGTCGGGGTACACCGACGTGGAGAAGCTGGAGATCGCCAAGCGGCACCTGATCCCCAAGGCCACGCGGGAGAACGGCCTCGAGTCGCTGGCGCTCACCTTCACCGACGAGGCCATCCTGAAGGTCGTGCACGACTACACGGGCGAGGCGGGGCTCCGCAACCTGGAGCGCGAGCTGGCCAACCTGCTCCGCAAGACGGCCAAGGAGATCGCCGAGGGCAAGGAGGTGCCGCGCCAGCTCGGGCCCGAGCGCGTGCGCGAGCTGCTGGGCCCGGAGCGCTACCAGAACGAGAAGGTGCAGCGCATCAACGTGGCCGGCGCGGCGCTGGGCCTGGCCTGGACGCCGGTGGGCGGCGAGGTGCTGACCGTGGAGACGGCGCTCATGCCGGGGCAGCACCAGCTGATCCTCACCGGCCAGCTCGGCGAGGTGATGCGCGAGTCCGCCCAGGCCGCCCTCACCTGGGTGCGCGCGCACGCGGAGGTGCTGGGCGTCCGCCCCGACTTCTTCGAGCACAACGACGTGCACGTGCACCTGCCGACCGGGGCGATCCCCAAGGACGGCCCCTCGGCCGGCATCACGCTGTGCACGGCGATCGTCGGGCTGCTCACCGGGCGCAAGGCCCGCTCCGACATCGCCATGACCGGCGAGATCACGCTCCAGGGGCAGGTGCTGAAGATCGGCGGCGTGAAGGAGAAGGTCCTGGGCGCGCACCGCGCCGGGATCAAGACCGTGATCCTGCCGGCGGACAACGAGGGCGATCTCGAGGAGGTGCCGGTCGAGGTGCGCTCGCACATGATCTTCGCGCCCGTCGAGCACATCGAGCAGGTGCTGAAGCTGGCGCTCGAGCCGGCGCCCGCCGCCGCGGCGCCCGCTGCCGGCCAGGGGGTCGCGGCTCCGGTGGCCAGCGCGGGCGCGGCGCAGGGCGACGCGGGCACGAGCTAGCGTCCTGTCCCGGGAGTAGCTGGGCAGCTCTCGGGGCCCTGGCGGCCCAGCGGGGGCGCGGCGGGAGCACCTCCGGCCGCGCCCCCGCGGCTGTCAGGCCCCCGCCACCACGTGCTTGACGAGCTGCAGGACCTCGTCTCCGTGCAGGGCCTGCCCGAGCAGCGTCATCCGCACCACGCCCTTGGGGTCCAGGAGCACGATCCCCGGCAGGATCGCGTCGTTGTCGAGATCGTACATGCCGAAGAGCTGCGAGATCTCCCCTGTCAGATCGGAGAGGAGAAGGAAGGGAAGGTGCTCGCGCTCGGCGTAGGTCTGCAGCGCCGCGGCTCCATCCGGCGTGATCCCGTAGAGGTGCGCCCCGAGCTTCTCGAGATCGCCGTCGATCGCCCCGAGAGGCTTCAGCTTCGCCCGGTCGTCGGAGAAGACCATGACCGCCCACTTGCCCTTGAGCTGGTCGAGCCCGACCACCTGGCCCTGCGAGCCGTCCAGCTTGAACTGGGGCGCCGGACTGCCGATGAAGACGTCGCTGTCGATCGTGGGCTCGCTCCCCATGGGCTGGACGGGCACCGAGGGGTTGGCCTGAGGCTGCTCGGGAACTCCCTTCTTGGCCTCGTCGGGCGCCGTCTGTGCCCACGAGGAGCAGGCCAGCAGGAGCGTCAGAACCAGCGCGAATGGTGCCCGCCTCATGAATCTCCTCCGTTGAGTGCCGACCGCGCGCGGCGGTGGACGGCAGGGTGCGGTTCATGCCGAGGTTGCCTGACGGTAGCAGAGCGGCCGGAAACGCGCACGCCGCCGCTTCCTGCTCGGCGGGACGAAGGGAGCGGGCGGCGAGCGAGCGGCGGACCGACGGGGCTCATTCCCGCGGCTCGCCCGCCAGCCGCCGCAGGTCCGCCGAGACCTCGTCCGTCTCCGCCAGGTCGAGAGCCAGCCCGTGCGCGCCGAGGGAGCGCGCGTACTGCGCGCCCTCGGCGAGAGTGCAGAGCCCGCTCGCCCGCACCTCGGTGGCCACGAGGGGCACGGCGGAGCGAGCCAGCTCGGCCCGGGTCTCCTCGAGGCTGGGCTTCATGCCGAGCCCGCGCGGGTTCACGGGACCCACCACGAAGTCGGGGCGAAGGCTCCACTCCCGCAGGCGGCGGAGGAGCACGCCCGGGTTGCGCGTCTCGAAGCCGGCGGCCGCGCGGAAGCGCCCGCGCACGAAGCGCGCCGTGGACTCGAAGAAGACGCGATGGCCCCCCGCGAGCGCGGCGTCCGTCAGGGGCGCGGCGATGACCACGCTCTCGAGGCCCCGGCGCGGCAGCCGCGACGCCTCGGCCTCGAGGAGCAGCGGCACCCGGGCGGCGAAGTCGCCGGCCCGGAAGACCCGTCCCCGGAGGAGCCCGCGCCAGACCAGGCGCCAGCCCGAACCCACGTCCCGCCGCGAGCGCGCGAGCAGCGGCTCCACGCCGGGCTCGAGCAGCCGGTACTCCTGCGGGCGCAGGGCGGGCAGCACGGCGACGAGCGGAATCGTCCGATCCAGCTCGGCCAGCGCTGCCCGCAGCGCGGCCGAGGGCGAGGAGAGCACGCCCTCGGCTCCGGCCTCCACGGCCTTCACCAGCGTGACGGCCAGGGATTCGGGCTCGTGGAAGCGGGCCTGGATCTCGAGCAGCCGCTCGCGCGTGGCCCGGGAGGCGCCGTCCAGGGCGCGGGCCGAGAGGAGCAGGCGCGGGGCGGGGTACTCGCGTCGGCTCACGAGACCGGCACCGACCGGCCGCCCGCCGCCGCCGAGCGGTAGAGGGCGTCCATGACGCGCTGGGCGCGGAGGGCCGCGGCGCCCTCTCCCGCCGGCGGCGGCCCGCCCGCGACCCAGGCGAGACAGGCGGCGTCGTGCAGCCACAGGGCCTCGCCGCCGAAGTCGAAGCGGGCCGGAGAGTCGAACTCCGCCTCGAGGATCCGGCTGTGCCCGGCCGCGAAGCCGGCCGCCGGGCGCTCCAGCTCCAGCTCGAGCGCTTCGTCCGAGGCCAGCAGCTTGCCCTCGCGGCCCTCCAGCTCGATCACGGTGGAGGCGTGCGCATAGCCCGGCACGCTCCACGAGGAGTCGAAGCCCACCTCCACGCCGTCCGCGAGCGTCATCATGCCGTGCAGCTCGTCCTCGACGGCCCCGTAGATCAGGTTCCAGCTCGCCCGCACCTCCACCGGCACGCCGAGCAGGCGGACCAGCGCGAAGAGCAGGTCCGAGGCGAGGTGCGCCACGACGCCGCCGGCCACGCGTCGCGGATCGAGGCGATTGGGGCCGCGACGCGGATGCGGCGCGAAGACGCGCGAGACGAACATGGCCGAGCGCGCCTGGCGCAGGGGCCCGAGGACGCCGCCGCGCACCAGCTCGTGCACACGCGCGAACAGCGGCTCGAAGACCAGGGGATGCGCCACGGCCAGGAGGACGCGTCGCTGCGCCGCCAGCTTCACCAGCTCCTCGGCCTCCGCCAGGGTGCGCGCCAGCGGACGCTCGACGATGGCCGGCACTCCCGACTCGAGCGCGATCCGGGTGACGCGGGCCCGCTCCTGCTGCGGAGCGCAGACGAACAGGGCGTCCGGCTGGATCTTCTCGAGCAGCCGCTCGACGCGGGGGAAGGCGGGCGCCGCGAAGCCCATGCCGCGCAGCCCGGCGCGCGCGGAGCCGCGCGGGTCGGCCACGGCCGCCAGCTCGCAGCCGGGAAGGTTGGCGACCATGACGGAGTGGGCCACGCCGGCGCGCCCCAGGCCCACGACGGCGACGCGCAGCGTGCGGCCCCGGACGGACTCGTCGGGACTCGTCCCTGGGGCAGGCGTGTCGCTCATGCTCCTCCCTGTGCCTCGTGCCGCGATTCCCTTCGGCGCATCTCGATCACCGCCGCCGGCGCGCCGCGGAGCGAGCCGCCGGCGCCGCATCCTACGTCGAGTGGCGACGCCCACAGGCTACACGCGCCGCGGCCCGGCGGCAAAGCGCGCGACCGCGGGCGCGGCGGCCCGGGAAAGCGCAGCGCCCCGCGCCCGGAGGGACGCGGGGGGCGAGAGCGGAGCCCGGCTCAGGCCTGCGCGGCTTCGGGGCTCGCGGCGACGTTCGCCTGCCGCGCGTACTCGAGACCCTGCTCGAAGGCCTTCAGATTCAGCTCCTCCGTGCCGGCCGGAACGGACAGGCGCAGCGCCTCGCGCATCGCGTCCAGCGGCACGAGGCCGGTGACGGCGGTGAAGAAGCCGAGCATGACGACGTTCTGCACCAGCACCCGGCCCAGCGTCTCGGCGATGCGCGTGGAGGGGATTCCGTAGGCGCGCTGCCCGGGTCCGGGCGTGGGCTGGACCAGGTTCGACTCGTAGATCAGCACCCCGTCGTCCTTCAGCTCGCCGCGGTACGTCTCGTATCCCTCGGCCGACATGGCCACGAGCACGTCGGGATGCCGCACGTACGGATACAGCACCTCGCGATCCGACATGGCCAGGGTGGCGCTGCACGACGAGCCGCGCGCCTCGGGGCCGAAGCTCTGGATCATGGCGGCGTGCTTGCCGGCGTGCACCGCCCAGGCGCGGCCGATCACCGTGCTGATGAGCACCACGCCCTGCCCGCCGTAGCCGGTGACGCGGACTTCAGTCCTCTCCACGGAGCATCCCCCCTTCCGGCGGCATCGGCACGTACCGGTCGCCGAGGACGCTGCGATAGTGGGCCTGCATGGCCTCGAGGAAGGTGGGCCGCTCCTGGTCCACGAACTTCCCGCAGATGATCTTGCCCTGGAAGTCGAGATCCAGGTCGCGCGTGTCGGCCTTGTTGCGGATCTCGAAGTTGTCGCGGTAGTAGGTCATCAGATCCAGCCCGGTGCCCAGCTTGTTGAGGCGGGCGTAGAGCGTCGAGCAGGGCGCGATGACCTCGACGAAGCGGAAGCCCTTGCGCTTGATGGCCTCGGTGAAGGTCCGCGTCATCTGCGCCGTGTGCATGGCGGTCCAGCGCGCCACGTACGTGGCCCCGCAGGTCGCGGCCAGGTGCGGCAGGTTGAAGGGCCGCTCGAAATTCCCCAGCGGCATGGTGGACGAGCGCGCCCCGAGCGGCGTGGTCGGGGCGTTCTGCCCGCCGGTCATCCCGTAGATGAAGTTGTTCACCAGGATCACGAGCAGGTCCATGTTGCGCCGGGCGGCGTGGATGAAGTGGTTGCCGCCGATCCCGACCAGGTCCCCATCGCCGGAGATCACGCACACCTGCAGCTCGGGGCGGCCGAGCTTGAGCCCGGTCGCGAACGGCAGCGCGCGCCCGTGAGTCGAGTGGAAGGAGTCGAGCTTCACGTAGCCGGCGACCCGGCCGGTGCAGCCGATGCCGGAGACCACGGCGACCTTGTCGAGGTCGAGCTTCGAGCGCTCGAGCGCCGTGCCGAAGCACTTCACCACCGTGCCGATGCCGCAGGTCGGGCACCAGATGTGCGGCATCCGGTCCATGCGGATGTACGGGGTGATCGGGTGCTCGCGCGCGCCCCGCGCGTCGGGCTGGATGGTCGTGCTCATCGTGCCGCTCCCAGGATGGCCTGACAGACCGCTTCCGGATCGTGGACGCCCCCGCCGGCGTGCGGGAGCCC
>JAWOLC010000014.1:0-22168 GCA_033853925.1 Candidatus Eiseniibacteriota bacterium | reverse complement strand
CGCCAGCGAGTGGCGCTCGCCCGGGCGATGGCGGCGGGCCCGCGCGTGCTGCTCCTCGACGAGCCCTTCAGCGGCCTGGACGTGGTCACCCGCAACGAGGTGCGCGCGGGGCTGCGCGCGTTCCTCGCCACGCTCACGATCCCCGCGCTGCTCGTCACCCACGACGCGCTCGAAGCGCTCATGTTCGGCGATCGCCTGGTCGTGCTCGAGCAGGGGCGCGTGACGCAGAGCGGGACCTGGAGCGAGCTGGCGGCGCGCCCGCGGAGCAGCTACGTGGCGGCGCTCACGGGCTTCAACCTGCTGCGCGCGACGCTGGCCCCGGGCGAGGGGCTGCGCACGGCGCGCGCCGGCCCGCTCGAGATCGCGGTCCACTCCGAGGAGCCCGCGGGCGAGGTGTGGCTGGCCTTCGCCCCCACCGAGCTGCTGCTCGTTCCGCAGCGCTTCGGGGGCTCGACGCGCAACTGGTTCCCGTGTCGGGTGCGCGAATCCGTGGCCCTGGCCGGCCACGTGCGCGTGATGCTGGACGGCGGCACGCCGCTGGTCGCCGACATCTCGCCGGAGGCGGCGGACGCCCTGCCGCTGGCCCCGGGCGAGACCCTCTGGGCCTGGATCGAGGCGGCGGCGATCCGCGTCTACCGCTAGCGGGCGCCCGAGACGCTTCTCCCCGCGTGAGCCTCGGCCTCCTGCCTTCGCCCGGGCCGCGCCCGCGAAGCGAGCGGGCGGGACCGCCGTCCCGCCCGCCTCCCTCCGCGCCCCGGCCGCCTACTTGGCGCCGGCCATCCGCATGCCGCGGAAGAGGGTCAGGACGTGATCCTTCATGGCCGGGTCCTGCATCGCGGCGTTGAGCGTGCCGTCCAGGATGGTCGCGTTCTTCGCCACCGCGGCCATGACGGCCTGGGAGCCAGCCGGACTGGCGAGCAGCCGCTCGATGACCACGCTGCGCGTGCTGTCGCCGGCGATCAGGCGGTCGGCCATGCTCGTGGCCGTCGCCTGGCTCCCGGCGATCATGTCCATGACCTTGGCCTGCAACTCGGTGTTGCCCATGATCTGCTTGCCCAGGTCACCCGCGCAGCCCAGCACCAGCAGGGCGCACGCCGCCGCCACGAGCACGAGCATCCACTTCCTCTGCATGGGCCGTCCCTCCTTCGCAGTCGCGCGACCCCGGCCTCGCGGCCGGGCCGCTCCTCCCGGGCGGCTCGCTCCCGCCGAGCGCGGGTGGTCGCCCGGACCTTCGTGAGAGTGCCTGACCGCCCGCCGCGCCTCACGCGGCGGGAGGCCGCCTCGTGTGCCAGTCGGTCCGCTGCTGATAGGCGTGACCGATGCGCACCAGCAGGGACTCGGAGAAGACCGGGCCCATGAGCTGGAGCGAGGTGGGCAGACCGTTCTCGCCGAAGCCGTCGGGCAGCGCGAGGGCGGGCAAGCCGCACAGATTTCCCGCCGGGATCAGCGGCGGTCCGCCGGACACGCCGGGGTACGCGTCCTCGAAATTGCGGTCGGCGGGATAGGCCACGCTCGCGCGGGTCGGGGCCGCCACCGCGTCGAACTTCTCGAACAGGTACGCGAGGGCGCTCTTCATCGGCCGCCGCAGGCGCATGGCCTGGAGGTAGTCCACCGCCGGCAGCAGCAGCGAGGAGTAGCCGCCCGTGCGGTCGGCCGGACAGCGCAGCTCCTGCACGCGCCCCGACTCGAGCAGGTCGAGAAAGGCCGCCGCGCCCTCGGCGCCCACGATCGCTCCGACCGCGGGGCCCCAGGGAAGGTCGGGCCACTCGACGTCCCGTGTCACCTCCACGTCGCCGCCCAGCGCGGCCAGCGCGGCCTCGAAGCTGTCGCGCACGGCCGGCTGCACCTTCTCGGTGACGCCCTTGGGCACCGCGAGCCGCGGCTTCTTCGCCCCGCCCAGCGGCGCGGGCCGGACGTGGCGGAAGCCGCGCGTGAGGGCGCTGTCGTCGAGCGGATCGGGACCCGCCATCGCGGCGAGCACGATTGCGCAGTCGTCCGCCGTTCGCCCCAGCGGCCCGAGCTTGTCCAGCGTCCAGCACAGGGCCATCGCCCCGTAGCGGCTCACCAGCCCGTACGTGGGCCGGAGCCCCGTCACTCCGCAGAAGGCGCAGGGCGTGAGGATCGAGCCCGAGGTCTCCGAGCCGATGGCGAAGGGGACGAGGCCCGCGGCCACGGCGGCCGCCGGACCGCTGGAGGAGCCGCCGCTCCAGAAGCGCGTGTTCCACGGCGAGAGGCCGGGACCCGTGAACGAGGCGTCCGCGTGGTTGTACCCCATGCCCCCGGCCAGCTCGACCATGGCCAGCTTGGCCACCAGCACCGCGCCCGCCTCGCGCAGCTTGCGGACCACGGTCGCGTCGTGGTCGAAGACCTGCTGCCGGTAGGGCTCGGCGCCCCAGGTCGTGGGCACGCCCCGGGTGGCGAGCAGATCCTTCACCCCGTAGGGGATCCCGTGCAGCAGGCCGCGATCCTTCCCGGCGGCCAGCTCACGCTCGGCGGCGCTCGCCTCCTTCATGGCCGAATCGCGCATCAGGGTCACGACGGCGTTGTACCGGGAACCCAGCCTCTCGAGCCGGTCGAGGCAGCCGGCCGCGAGATCCGTGGGCCGGAGCTTCCGGGCGCGGATGCGGGCCGCCAGCTCGCGCACGGGCAGGAAGTAGGTCTCTTCGTCGGGAGGCAGAGGCGGCGCCGCGGGAGCGACGCCGGAGCGGGCCGGCGTCTCGGGCAGGCGAGCGGTGCGAGCGGGCATGGCGGCCTCCTCGCCTACGCCTTGAAGACGAAGTCCGGCTCGTCATCGTTGCCGAGCTTCACCTCGCGCAGGCGCTTCGTGGCCTTGAGATCCCCGTCGAAGTCCCGGGCGATGGACTGGAGCTGCTCCTTCGTCAGGTGCCCGCCGTAGCGGCGCTCCACGATGCCCGCCAGGGCGAGAGCGTCCGCCGACAGCTCCGGCGCCTTGGCGCCGGCGAGCGTGTCCGGGGACGCGGAAGGCGACTCGGGCTTCGGGGGCGGCGTCGGCGCCCCGGACAGCGCGGGGGCGACGAGCGCGGAAGACATCCCGGCCAGGCCGACGGTCTTCAGGAACCGGCGGCGGCCGGTGCTGCGACGCCTGGTCATGCGGACCTCCTTGGCTCGGATGAGCTTTCGCCGGCGCGGACCTCAGTCCGTGCCGCTGGCGCCGAGGGCGAAGCGGCGGATGGCCTCCTGGAGCGACGCGCGAATCTGCTCGGGGAGCGTCTCCCCCCGCCAGCCCCGGCACGTGGAGAGCGCGGCGCGCAGCGTGTCGCAGGCCGCACCGCAATCGGGACAAGAGCGAACGTGGGCCTCGAGCCTCGCGCAGGCGTCGGCGTCCAGCTCGCCTTCCAGGTAACGGCTCACCAGCCGCGCCGTGTCGGGACAGCCCGGACGCCGCACCCCCGCCCCCGGCGCCACGTGCGGCGCGAGCATCACGCGCAGCGCCACGCGCGCGCGATGGAGCCGCGACTTGACGGCGCGCTCCGTGAGGCGCAGCTGCCGGCCCACCTCCTTCGCGGAGAGGCCCTCCACGTCGCGCAGCACCAGGACCTCGCGCTGCGAGGGCGGCAGCGAGGCGATCGCCCGCTCCAGGGCCTCGCGCAGCTCGGCGCGCTCGAGCGCCCGCTCCGGGTCGCCGCCGGGGGCGGCGACCTGCAGGGCCCCCGGGCGATCCGCGGTGCCCGGCTCGAGCGGCTCGAAGCGCGCGGGCTCGTGCGCGCCGCGGCGCCGGTGCCGGGTGCAGGCGTTGCGCGCCACGGTGTAGGCCCAGGTGGTGAGCGAGGAGTCGCCACGGAAGTCGCGGACGGTGCGCGCCAGGGCGGCCAGGGTCACCTGCGCCACGTCGGCGGCGTCGTCGGGATCGCCGCAGAAGCCCCGGCCGAAGCGGAAGACGGGGCCGCTGAGGAGGCGGAGCAGGCGCTCGAGCGCGCGCCGGTCGCCGGAGCGCGCGGCGCTCAGGAGCCGGCGCTCCTCGGCGCGCGTCAGCCGGAACACGGGAGCGCTCCGCGCCCCCGCTTCGAGGCTGCGCTTCAGCGACCGGATCGAGGCCGGCGACCGGGTCGCGGCGCCGGGTGCGGGAGCCTTGCTCCCGTCGGTTGCGCTCAAGCGGGTCGTCCTCCGCGAGTCGGGTGGGACCGTCGGCGGCGCATCATAGCAGAGTCGCGCGCGGCCGCGCCCGGCGCCCTGCCGCACGAGGACCGCGGCTCGGCGGCCGGCCGCCTCAGGCGACCCGAGGCAGGCCGCCGAACCAGCCCATGACCGCGCGCAGGCCGCGATGGAAGGGATCCACGGCCCCGCAGTACATGAGAGGGCAGGCGCCGCCGATCACGGTCATGGCGTGCTCGCGCCCGAAGCGCACGGCCTCGGCCGAGACGCTGCCCGCGCCGAAGGCACGGTGCATCCAGACGCGCCGGATGCCCAGGTCGTGGCACTCGCGCACGATCTCGAGCGCCGCCGCCGGGGGCGTGGCGATGAGCACGCCGTCGACGCCGCCGGGAATCGAGCGGAGGTTCGGGTAGCAGCGCTCGCCTTCGGCTTCCTGGGCCCTGGGGTTGGTGCCGAACACGGTGTGTCCCGTGGCCTTCAGGCGGCGATAGATCAGGTTGGCCGTCGCGTTCGGGTCGCGCGAGAGGCCGGCCACCGCGAGGCGCGGCTGGGCCAGGAAATCGCGCACGGCTTCGTCGAGCGTGGGCATGGGCTCTCCTCCCGGGCGGCCCGCGGCTCCGCCCCCGCGTCAGCTCCGCGCGAGCTTCCGCAGCACGGTCTGCAGGATGCCGCCGTTCCGGTAGTACTCCACGTCCACCGGCGTGTCCAGCCGGGCGACGGCCGAGAAGCCGAGCACGGAGCCGTCCTCACGGCGCGCCCGCAGCGTGACCTTCTGCCCCGGCGCGAGCGGGCCCCCGAGGCCTTCCACCTCGAAGGTCTCGCGGCCGCCGAGGCCCAGGCTCTCCGCGCTCTGCCCGGTCTCGTACTGCAGCGGCAGCACCCCCATGCCCACCAGGTTCGCGCGGTGGATGCGCTCGAAGCTCTCGGCGAGCACGGCCCGCACGCCCAGGAGGAGCGTGCCCTTGGCCGCCCAGTCGCGCGACGAGCCGGCGCCGTACTCCTTCCCCGCCAGCACCACGAGCGGCGTCCCCTCGGCCCGGTAGCGCTCGGCCGCGTCGAAGATGCTGAGCCTCTCGCCGCTCGGGAAGTGGACGGTGACGTTCCCCTCCGTGCCCGGCACGAGCAGGTTCTTGAGGCGGATGTTGGCGAAGGTGCCGCGCACCATCACCTGGTCGTTGCCCCGCCGCGAGCCGTAGGAGTTGAAGTCGCGCTTGGCGAGCCCGCGTCCCCGCAGCCACTGACCCGCGGGGCTCTCCTCGGCGATGTCGCCCGCCGGCGAGATGTGATCGGTGGTGACCGAGTCGCCCAGCATCACCAGGACCCGCGCGCCGCGGATGTCCTCGAGCGGCGCGGGCTCGGGGCCGAGTCCGGCGAAGAACGGCGGCTCGTGGATGTAGGTGGACTCGGGGTCCCATTCGTACCGCTCGCCTTCGGGCACGCGGATCGCGTTCCACCGCGGATTGCCGGTGAAGACGTTCGCGTAGGTGCGCTCGAACATGCCGGGCTCGAGCGAAGCTTCGACGGCGCGGCGCACCTCGTCCTGCGTGGGCCAGATGTCGCGGAGGAAGACGGGCTGGCCGTCGCGGCCCGGGCCCAGCGGCTCCCGCTCCAGGTCGATGTCCACCGTCCCGGCGAGCGCGTACGCCACCACCAGCGGCGGGGAGGCGAGGTAGTTGGCGCGCGTGTGCGGATTGATGCGCCCCTCGAAGTTGCGATTGCCCGAGAGCACGGCCGCCGCCACCAGCTTGCCGTCGCTCACCGCCCGGGCCACCGGCTCGGGGAGCGGCCCCGAGTTGCCGATGCAGGTCGTGCAGCCGTAGCCCACGAGGTCGAAACCCAGCGTCTCGAGGCTGGCGAGCACGCCGGAGGCGCGCAGGTACTCCGTGACCACCTTCGAGCCGGGCGCGAGGCTGGTCTTCACGTAGGGCTTCGGCGTCAGGCCCCGCGCCGCCGCCTTCCTCGCCAGCAGGCCCGCCGCCATCATGACCGACGGATTCGAGGTGTTCGTGCACGAGGTGATGGCGGCGATGACCACGGCACCGTGCCCGAGGCAGGCCCGCTGGCCGTCGAGCTGCACGTCCGCGGTGCGGCTCAGCTCCGGCTCCGCCAGCCCGTAGCCGCGATCCTTCACCGGCGCGGCGAGGGCGCGGCGGAAGGCGCCCCGCATCTCGTGGAGCGGGACGCGGTCCTGCGGGCGCTTGGGCCCGGCCAGGCTGGGCTCGACGGTTCCGAGGTCGAGCGACAGCGTGTCGCTGTAGAGCGGCGGGGGCGCGGCGGCCGAGCGGAACAGCCCCTGCTCCTTGGTGTAGCGCTCGACCAGGCGGGCGGCGTCGCGGCGCCCGGTGCGCTCGAGGTAGCGCAGGGTCTCGTCGTCCACCGGGAAGAAGCCGCATGTGGCCCCGTATTCGGGGGCCATGTTCCCGATCGTGGCCCGGTCGGGGAGCGACATGGCCGCGAGGCCGGCACCGTGGAACTCGACGAAGCGGTCCACGACGCCCTTCTTGCGCAGGAGCTGGGTGATCGTCAGCACCAGGTCGGTCGCGGTGACGCCCTCGCGCAGCTCGCCCGTCAGCTCGAAGCCCACGACCTTGGGCGTGAGCAGGTAGAGGGGCTGGCCCAGCATGACCGCCTCGGCCTCGATCCCTCCCACGCCCCAGCCCAGGACGCCGAGCCCGTTGATCATGGTGGTGTGCGAGTCCGTGCCCACGAGCGTGTCCGGATAGGCGACCGTCTCGCCGTCCACGGCCGAGGTCCACACGCCGCGCGCCAGGAACTCCAGGTTCACCTGGTGGACGATGCCCGTGGCGGGCGGCACCACGCGGAAGTTGGCGAAGGCCTTGGAGCCCCAGCGCAGGAACTCGTAGCGCTCGCGGTTGCGCTCGTACTCGATCTCGGCATTCCGCTCGAGGGCGGTGACGTTGCCGTAGACGTCCACCTGCACGGAGTGGTCGATCACCAGGTCCACGGGCACGAGCGGATTGATGCGGCGCGGGTCGCCGCCCAGCCGCGTCATCGCGTCGCGCATCGCGGCCAGGTCCACGACGCAGGGCACGCCGGTGAAGTCCTGCAGGATCACCCGGCCGGGCTTGAAGGGCAGCTCGGCGGGCGCGGGCGAGGCGGCGTCCCAGCGAGCCAGACGCTCCACGTCCTCGCGCGTCACCTGGAAGTCGTCCACGTTGCGCAGCACGGCCTCGAGCAGGATGCGGATGCTGTACGGCAGGCGCGCGAGGGACAGGCCGAGCGCCTTCTCGAGCCGCTCGAGGCGGTAGATCTGCACGGTGCCGGCGGGCGTGGCGAGCGGCGCCAGGGCGCCGAAGGGATCGCGGAGGCGGGCG
The DNA here is from genome assembly GCA_033853925.1 of Candidatus Eiseniibacteriota bacterium. Classification (GTDB taxonomy): domain Bacteria; phylum Eisenbacteria; class RBG-16-71-46; order RBG-16-71-46; family RBG-16-71-46; genus JANXPZ01. Next base: position 14,720 of record JAWOLC010000014.1, on the reverse strand, counting down.
TTCATGACGCGTCCTTTCACGGCCCGCTCGCTTCCGCCTCCCGCGGTCGCGGGAAGCGGGGCACGGCGGGTCTGGGCGGGGCACACAGGGCCCCGGGATGAACGGGGGGACTCACAGGGTCCCCGTGAACGTGTGGCCGGAGTATAAGCCAACCCCTTCGATGCGGGCGGCCGGAGCGGCGATGTTTGCACGGGCCTGACGGCGATCTCGGCCGCCGCCGCCCCGCACCGAGACGGCCTCAGCGCCGGCCGAGCGGAAAGCGAGCTTCGATCCTCCGGCCCCAGCGGGCGGTCGCCCGCGCGACCCCACGCGCGAGCGCGCCCGCGTGTCGCGGCTGCGCGGCGAGCAGAAAGGCGACGCTCGTCGTCACGAACACGCCGGTCGCGGCGCCGGGAGCGTGCGCCCGCAGCTCGGCCAGGCGGCGCCCCAGGTAGGCCGGGCGCGGCTCGCGGGGAAAGTGCTGGAACACCAGCAGGGAATGTCCGGCCGCCCAGGTGGCGGACACCTCGCGCCAGTAGAGGTGCTTCACGGAGGGGCGGCGACCGAAGGGACGCGTGGCGACCTCCAGGCCGTTGTCGGGATCGAAGAACACCAGCTCTGCGGCCGCCAGCGTCTCGAGCATGTGCGCCTGCCAGGCGCGGCGGGCGGCGGCCTCCGCCACCAGCGGCTCGTCGTGATAGCGGGCGCCGGGCAGGAGGCCCAGCTCCGCGCAGAGGCTCAGGCGGCGGTCCCCGGCCCCGACGCCGGCGGCGAGGGAATCGAACAGCGGGGGGTCGTGCGCGCGCCAGACGCCGGGCTCGGCGAGGTAGCGGAGCTTTCCCCCGTCCCGGCCGCGATCGTCGGGGGTGAGCATCCAGCTCACGCCGAGGGCGATCTCGCCTCCCGCGAGGGCGCGGAGCAGGCCGTACGTGAGGTAGTCGTTCACGTCGCCGAAGTACTGGTTCTTCATGGCCGCCCCGTCTCGCCGCGTCGCCCCCGGCCGCGCCGATGGCGGAGCCGCCGCGTCTCGAGGCGCGCCACCCCGAACGGCGACCGCGCGCGAGCCGGAGTCAGGCTCCTCTCTTCCGCGGCGCGCCCGTTCGCGCCATGCCCTGCACGACCATCTTCACGAACACGTCGGGCTTCAGGAACCCTCGGCCCCAGGTCGCGTCCAGGTCCGCGGTGGGCTTCGCGGCCACCACCTCCGCGCTGCTCTTGCCCGCGCGCACCAGCTTCGCCACCCGGTCGCGCACCGTGACGAGCATGCCGCGGAAGCGGAGCAGAGCGGCGCGGTCGCCCACGGGCCCGTGCCCCGGGACGATCCGCGTGCCGGGGCCGACCAGCGGCAGGATCCGGTCCAGAGCCCGGATCATGCCGTCGATCGAGCCCCCCGCCGAGGCGTCGATGAAGGGATAGAAGCCGTTGAAGAAGAGGTCGCCCAGATGCAGGGCGTCCGCGGCCGGGAGCCAGACCACGGCGTCGCCGTCGGTGTGGGCCGGGGGCAGGTGGAACACGCGAGCCTCGCGGCTGCCCAGGTGGAAGCGCAGGGAGTCGGCGAAGGTGATCGAGGGCAGTGCCTGCGGGGGCGCCGGGGGGATCGTCTCGTCGAAGGTGGTGTCGTGCTGCGTCACGCTCATCCGCGCGCGCACGTTCTCGTGCGCCACGATGACGGCGCCGGCAGCGGCCATGGCCGAGTCGCCGCTGATGTGATCGTCGTGGTAGTGGGTGTTCAGCACGTAGCGGACGGGGGCGCCGCCCACGAGCGAGTCCACGGCCGCGCGGATGCGCGGGACGAGCGGGCCGTACTGCGTGTCGATCATCAGCACGCCGCCGGGACCGGCGCACACGCCGATGTTCCCGCCCGCGCCGGTCAGCATCCAGAAGCCCTCCGCCACGGGCTCGGCCTCGATGACGACCTGATCGAAGGAGCGCTGGGCACGCGCGGGCACGGCGCACGCCAGGCTCACGGCACACAGCACGAAGAGAAGCGGAACCCTCTTCATCGCGACCTCCTGTGCGGGCGCGGCCCGGTGGGGACATCCCGCCGGGGCGGCGCCCTTCATGCCTTTCGGTACAGCTCGGGATCCACGTCGGATGCGGAGCGCGGGCCGCGGCGCGCCCGCGAGCGGGCCACGGCCAGCGAGCCGCCCACGAGGATCGCCGCGAACAGGAACCACTGGATGGCGTACGAGACGTGCATCGTCTCGTCGTAGGGCTGCGGCGGCAGGCGGAGCGGCTGCGCGGGCACGCCCGCCCCGGGGAGCTGCCGCACGACGTAGCCCGCCAGCGGATAGGGAAAGCGCGGGGCCAGCGAGTCCGGATCCAGCACCCGCCCCGACCACAGCGTCGGGCCGGAGGCCGCGAGCCGCACCAGCCGGCCGCCGCGGCCGCCGCGCGCGAGCGGCTCGGCGAGCCCCGTGACCTCGCGCTCGCCCGGCTCGGAAAGGTCCTGGGGTCGGGCCGTCGCCGCGTCGGCGGCGTAGAGCCAGCCGCGGTCCACGAGCACGGCGCTCCCCCCCGCCAGCACCAGCGGCGTGACGACGTGGACGCCGGGGCTGCCGGCGTGCGGCCGCCCGGCGAGGAGCACCTGTCGCGTCTCGTCGAAGCGGCCGCGCAGGCGCAGGCGCCGACCCCGCACCGCCGCGAGCGGCGCCGGGTGGCGACCCCGCTCGAGCGGCGCCGCGGCGAGGGCGGCCCGCTGGCCCGCGTTCAGGCGCTGCTTCTCGTGCCAGCGGGAGATCTGCCAGAAGCCGAGCCGCACGCACACCGCCGCGACCGCGACCACGAGCAGGCCGGTGAGGAGCGCCCGCGCCCTCATGCGGCGCGGGCCCTCGCCGCGCCGGTCCGCCGCGGCGCTCACGTCTCCGGCCGCGGCGGCGGCGGGGCCAGGTCGAAGGCGACGACCTGGGAGTCGAACCCGCACCGCTTGTGGGTGCCGTCGCAGAAGGGCTTGTTGCCCGAATGGCCACACCGGCACAGGCTCACGTGCGAGCGGCCTTCGACGCCGAAGCGGCGCCCCTCCTGGTCCACGATCTCGAAGTCGCCCTCGATGCGGAGCGACCCGTTGTTCTTCACGGTGATGCGCGTGCCTGCCATGCCCCCTCCCCGGGCCACCCGGCGGGCTCTGGCGCAGACGAACGGGGCTGCGCACCCTCTTGCCGCCCGTGACTCTATCAGCGGGTGGCCACTGTGCAACCCCGCGCGACGAGCCTCCGTAGTATCATGCCGGATGGCTCTTCCGGAGGAGAGCGCCCCACCGGAGCACGGCCCGCGCCCCGCAAGGGAGGCGAGCGGGCGGGAGCTCCAGCGAAGGGCGGGGCGACTCCCGGAAGCGAGGAGGAGGTCGGACAGGTGCTCGGATTGCTGGGGCTGGGGTTCGGCGTGTTCGTGGTCCTGGCCGTGGTGAGTCTGCTCTTCGGCCTGGCCGCGCTCGTGTTCTGGCTCGTGCTGCTGCCGTTCCGGCTGCTCGGCTTCGTCTTCAAGCTGCTGGGAGCGATCCTCTTCCTTCCCTTCTTCCTCCTGGTCGCCCTGGTGATCGCGGCGTGCGTGGGCATCCCCTTGCTCTTCGTGGCGCTCATCCCCGCCCTGCCCATCGTGCTGCTGATCGCGGGGATCTGGTGGCTGGCGAAGCGCGGAGTGCGGACCACGGCTCAGGCGCGCTGACCGGCAAGCGACCCCGCGTGACGGCGCCGGTCTTGGGATCGGCGCCGTCACGCATTCGGCGGAAACGTCAGGAGATCGCCCCGTGCGGGGGGGGCGCGGCCGCTCGGCGCGCGCGCGCCGGCTGCGGTATGCTCCGCCCATGGACGATTCCGGCACGTCGCCCGCGAACGGGACGCCGCCAGAGGACGAGCCGCGCCCGAGCGAGGCGTCCGCGTCTCCGCGTCCAGCCCCCGAGTCCGAGGGTCACGACCCGGCACCGACGCCGCTCGAGAGCGACGAAGGTGCGAGCGCGGGGACGTCGCCTCCGGCGGCGACCGAGCCCGTCACGCGCGAGCCCCACGAAGAGCCCCCACCACCGCTCGGTCCGCCCGAGGAGGACGAGCGAGCCGCGACGAGTGCGGAAGGCGCGGGCGCCGCAGACGAGCCGGCAGAAGCCGAGCCCGCGCCGGCGGAGGCGGCGGCCTCGAGCCCGGAGGGCGAAGCTCCGGTTCCTCCCGAGGACGGAAGCGCCCCCGAGGCGACGAGCGCGGAAGCCGCGGCGCAGGCGGCGGAGAAGAGTCGGGCGGCCGAGGAGCACGAGCGCTCGTCCCGCGAGAACGCCGAGCGGCTCGAGCGCGAGATCGAGGCCTTGAGCGCCGGCCACCAGGAGGGCGGGCGCCGGCAATTCCGCGCCTTCTTCGAGCACGAGCGCCAGCTCCATGCTCTCTTCAAGGACCTCAAGCCCCTGCACGCGGCGGATCGCCACCGGCTGTGGGGCGTCTTCAAGCAGATCGGCGCCGAGGCCCGGCGACAGCAGCAGGAGGAGTGGGAGTCGCGGCGCTACCAGTCCATCGAGGCGCGCGAGACCATCGAGGAGAAGATCCGCACCGCCGAGAGCCTCACCCAGGGCGCTCCGGGGGTGAGCGAGTACCGCAAGGCCGACTCCCTGCTCAACGAGGTGCGCGCCCTGCTGGCGAGCAGCGCGCTCAACTCCCCGGGACAGGTGCTCATCGGCCCGGACCGGCGCGCCTGCTGGGATCGCTGGCGGGCCGTGCGCGACACCCTCCGCCAGCGCCGAGGCGGGCTCCAGGAGCGCGACTACCAGACGCTCGCCGCGCTCGTCGTGGAGGTGGTCGAGAGCGCGAGCCGCGACGATCCTTTCCGGGCGGTGCAGCGCGTGAAGGAGCTGCAGGCTCAGCTCGGCAAGGCGTACCTGCGGCGCGGCCAGTTCGAGGAGCTGCGCCGCCGGCTCTCCGAGGCGTGGCAGGCGGCGCAGGCGCGGATCACGGAGCAGCGGCAGGAGCGAACGAAGCGCCGTGCCGAATGGCGCGAGCGCATGGAGGGCCACCTCTCGCGCTGGCGCGACACGCTCGAGCACCGGCAGAGCCAGCGCGAGCACCTGCTCCAGCAGCTCGCCAAGCTGGAGGGCATGGAGAAGAACGCCCGCTCGGAGGACTTCGCCGCGCAGGTCCGCGGCTGGAAGGACGAGACGAGCGACAAGCTGCGGCGCGTGGACGAGTTCATCGCCGATCTCCAGGAGCGGATCACCAGCGCCTCGAAGAAGCTGGGCGGCCGCGGGCCGCGTGAGCCGAGCGGGTCGGGTCGCGAGTCCACCGCTCCGCCGGAGGACGCCGCCGAGCCGGAGGGCGAGGAAGGCGGCCCCGAGCCGTAGAGCCGACCGGGCTCGCGGCGGGCGCGCGAATGCCCGGACTAGCGAAGGAGCAGCGCCCGCGCCGCGCCGAGAGCGCCCGCCCCCAGCACGACCCACAGCGGATTCAGGCGCCCGCGCCAGAGGAGCAGCAGCGCCGCCACCGCCACCCCCGCGGCCAGCGCATCGCGCACGCCGTTCTGCGCCAGCGTCACCGTCGCCGCCCCCATGAGCCCCACGACCGCCGGCTGGATCCCCTTCAGGAACGCCTGGATGCCGGGCGACGCCCGAAAGCGATCGAGCGACAGGCACACGAGCAGCACGAGCACGAGCGCCGGCAGGAACACGGCGATGGTGGCCAGCAGCGCGCCGGCGAGCCCGCTCAGGGTGTAGCCGACGAAGGTCGAGGTGATCACCACGGGCCCGGGCGTGATCTGGCCGAGCGTCATCGCGTCCACGAAGGCCTGGGCCGAGAGCCAGTGGCGTCCCTGCACCAGCTCGGCCTCCAGCAGGGGCACGATCACGTAGCCGCCCCCGAAGGTGAGAGCGCCGGCCCGCAGGAACACCCCCGCCAGCTCCCCCAGCCGATGGAGCCGCGCCATCGCCGACGCGGGCGCCGCGGCCGGGAGCGCGGCTGCCAGGCGAAGCAGGGCCGGGACGAAGGGCACGAGGGCCAGCCGGGCGCGCGCCCCGGGCATCACCTGTCGCGCCACCCCGAGGAGCCCCGCCGCCAGCACCACCTCGGGCACGCCGAGGTCGAGGATCGCCACGCTCACGAGCGCGCCCAGCGCGACGAAGAGCGCCCAGCGATCGTGCAGCAGTCCCTCGAGCCCCGGCCGGCTGCCGGGCGAGACCGCCACCTGCGCCGCCAGGCGCAGGGTCATGGCCCCGACGAGCCCGGCCACCGCCGCGTCCAGGAGATGGAAGAGCCCGGCCACGACCGCGACCTGGCGCAGCCGCCCGTACAGCAGGGCGAAGACGATCATCATCAGCGCGGAGGGCAGCACGAACCCGCCCTCCAGCGCCAGCGCCCCGCGCAGCCGCGCCACCCGCCAGCCCACGAAGCCGAGCGTGTTGGTCGAGATGGCGCCCGGCAGGCTCTGGCCCAGCGCCGTCGCCTCGAGGAACCCCGCGGCGTCGATCCAGCGCTCGCGGTCCACGACGCGGTGCTGGACCTGGGTGAGCACGGCGAGGCCACCGCCGAAGCCGGTGAAGCCGAGCAGCAAGCCGGCGCGCAGCAGAGCCAGCGTGTCGGGAGGCTCGCCCAGCGCCCGGGGCCGCGCGGGCCAGAGCATGACGAGCAGGGAGGCGACCAGGAGCAGTCCGGCGTAGATCCAGGCGACCGCGGGCCGGCCGGGCGCGTCCAGGGCGGCGCACACCAGCGTGACCAGCCCGACGAGGACGAGCAGGGAATAGCGGATCGCGCGCACGAGGGTCTCGAGAGGAAGCCGCCGGCTCATGCCGGGACCGCGCATCATAAGCCGCCGGCCGCCTCGGCGTGAATCCGCCCGGGCCCGGCCCGCGAGAGGAAGCTCTCCGCGCGCGGCGCGGCGGCCGCCGCCGGCCCCTCCGCCTTGCACCCCCGGCTGGCATCGCGCATTCTGTGCGGCCGCGATCGTCCGCTCCGTCCCCGAGACCCTTCCCTGCCGAGGCGCGATGTCTCCCGACTTCATCTACACCATGAAGGACCTGCGCAAGGTGGTGCCCCCCAAGCGCGAGATCCTCAAGGGCATCTGGCTCTCCTTCTTCTACGGCGCCAAGATCGGCGTGCTCGGCGCGAACGGCGCGGGCAAGAGCTCGCTGCTGAAGATCATGGCGGGCGTGGACCCCGACTTCATGGGCGAGGCCTTTCTCGGCAAGGGCTACACCGTCGGCCTGCTCGCGCAGGAGCCGCACCTCGACCCGGCGAAGACGGTGCTCGAGAACGTGCAGGAGGGCGTGGCGGAGCGCATGGCCGTGGTCCACCGCTGGAACGAGATCAGCGCCCGCTTCGCCGAGTCGCTGAGCGACGAGGAGATGGCCAAGCTGCTCGAGGACCAGGCGAAGGTGCAGGACCGGATGGACGCCGGCAACCTGTGGGAGCTGGAGCGGCACCTCGAGATCGCCATGGACGCGCTGCGCTGCCCGCCTCCCGATCAGGACGTGAAGACGCTCTCGGGGGGTGAGCGGCGCCGCGTGGCGCTGTGCCGCCTGCTCCTCCAGGAGCCGGACCTGCTGCTCCTCGACGAGCCCACGAATCATCTCGACGCGGAGTCGGTGGCCTGGCTCGAGCGCTTCCTCAAGGAATACCGGGGCACGGTCGTGGCCGTGACCCACGACCGCTACTTCCTCGACAACGTCGCGGGCTGGATCCTCGAGCTGGATCGCGGCGCCGGCATCCCCTGGGAGGGCAACTACTCCTCGTGGCTCGAGCAGAAGCGCAGGCGCCTGGCGGTCGAGGAGAAGCAGGAGACGGCGCGGCAGCGCACCCTGGAGCGCGAGCTGGAGTGGGTGCACATGGCTCCGCGCGCTCGGCAGGCGAAGGGCAAGGCGCGTCTCGCCGCCTACGAGAAGCTGCTCGCCGAGGAGGGACAGGAGCGACTGGAGGAGATCGAGATCTACATCCCGCCGGGCCCGCGCCTGGGGACCGTGGTGCTCGAAGCCGAGCACCTGCGCAAGGGGTACGGCGACCGGCTGCTGATCGAGGATCTCTCCTTCAAGCTGCCGCCGGCCGGTATCGTCGGCGTGATCGGTCCCAACGGCGCGGGCAAGACCACCCTCTTCCGCATGATCACGGGCCAGGAGACGGCCGACGAGGGCGTCATGCGCCTCGGCCCGTCGGTGCGGCTCGCCTACGTGGACCAGAGCCGCGACGCCTTGCCCCCCGAGGCCAACGTCTGGGAGGCCATCACCGACGGCCGGGACGCGCTGGAGCTGGGCAAGCGGACGCTCAACTCGCGCTCCTACGTCGCCTCGTTCAACTTCAAGGGCGCCGACCAGCAGAAGCGGGTGAAGGATCTCTCGGGCGGCGAGCGGAACCGCGTGCACCTGGCCCGCATGCTGCGGAGCGGCGCCAACGTGCTGCTCCTCGACGAGCCCACGAACGACCTGGACGTGGACACGCTGCGGGCCCTCGAGGAGGCGCTGCTCGACTTCGCCGGCTGCGTGGTCGTGATCTCGCACGACCGCTGGTTCCTCGACCGCATCGCCACGCACATGCTGGCCTTCGAGGGCGATTCGCAGGTGGTATTCTTCGAGGGCAACTATCAGGCCTACGAGCTGAGCCGCCGCGAGCGGCTGGGCAAGGAAGCCGACCAGCCGCACCGCATCCGCTATCGGCGGCTCGTGCGCGGCTAGCCGCGCCCCGGCGAGAGGACAGGAGACCGGCAATGTCGAAGAACCCCCGGGGCCGCGGGCGTGCCGCGCGCCGGGCGGGGACCGCCCCGGCCGGCCGCCCCGCCCGGGCGCGAACGGACCGGCGACCGCGCGCCCGCGAGCGAGCCTGGGTGATCGCCGTGTGCTGCGCCCTCCTCCTCGCCACGGGAGCGGTGTACGGCCAGGTCGCGCATCACGCCTTCCTCCACTTCGACGACGACGAGTACATCTACGACAACCCGCACGTCAGCTCGGGGCTCAACTGGGCCAACGTGGCCTGGGCCTTCACCGCCTACCACTCGCGGAACTGGCATCCGCTCACCTGGCTCTCGCACATGCTGGACTGCCAGCTCTTCGGGCTGCGGCCCGGCCCGCATCATCTGGTGAGCGTGCTGCTGCACGCGCTCGACGGCGTCGTCCTCTTCCTGCTCCTCCGGCGGCTGACGGGGGCCCTGTGGCGCAGCGCCCTGGTGGCCGCCCTGTTCGCCGTGCACCCGATGCACGTGGAGTCGGTGGCCTGGGCGGCCGAGCGCAAGGACGTCCTGAGCGCGCTCTTCGCGCTGCTGACGATCGCGGCCTACGCCGCCTACGCCAGGACGCCGACCGCCTGGCGCTACGGCGCGACGCTGCTGCTGTTCGCCCTCGGGCTCATGGCCAAGCCCATGCTGGTGACCCTCCCCCTCGTGCTCCTGCTCCTGGACGCCTGGCCGCTCGGCCGCTTCGCCACCGGGGGCCGCGCCGCCGCGGGAAGGCTCGTGCTCGAGAAGGTCCCCATGCTCGCGCTCGCCGCGGCGTCGAGCGCCCTCACCTTCGCGGCGCAGTCCCGGGGAGGCGTGGTGGAGACCCTGGAGCAGACCTCCCTGGCGATGCGGGTGACGACCGCCCTGGTGAGCTACGTCCGCTACGCGGCGAAGCTGGCCGTGCCGACGACCCAGGCCTTCTACTACCCGCGCCCGGAGACGGCGACCGTCCTGCCGGCATTGGGCGCGGCCGTCGTTCTGGCGCTGGCGACCTACGCGGTCGTGCGGCTCCGCCGGCGCGCCCCCTACGCCGCCGTGGGCTGGTTCTGGTATCTGGGCACGCTCGTGCCGGTGATCGGGCTGGTGCAGGTCGGAACGCAGGCCATGGCGGACCGCTACAGCTACCTGCCTTCCATCGGGCTCTTCCTCGTGCTGGCCTGGGGTCTCGCGGACGTGGCGCGGCGCTGGCCGGCGGCGCAGCGGCCTCTGGTCGCCGCCATGGGCGTCGTGCTCTGCCTCTTCGCCGTGAAGGCCTGGGCCCAGACCCGGTACTGGCGCGACGGCATCACGCTCTTCACCCGCGACACCGTGGTCGTCCGCGACAACCTGCTCGGCTCGCGGAACCTGGGCGTGGCGCTCTGCGACTCGGGTCGCTTCGCCGAGGCCGTTCCCAGGTTCCAGCGGGTCCTGCGGACCTATCCTCACGACGCCGTGTCGCTCCTGGGCCTCGGTCGAGCGCTCGACGGGCAGGGGGAGTCGGCGCGGGCGGCGGACCTCTACCGCGAGTCGCTGCGCTACAAGCCGGACGTGGCCATCGCGCACTACGACCTGGGCAACGCGCTGCTGCGGCAGGGGCGAGTGGCGGAGGCGTTGGCGGAGCTGGACGCCGCGCTCGCGCTCCGGAGCGACCTGGTCGAGGCCGTCATCAGTCGCGGGAACGCCCTGAGCAGTCTCGGGCGCTACGAGGAAGCGGCCGCGAGCTACGCGGAAGCCGTGCGGCTCCGGCCCTCCTCGGCGGGCGCGCGCAACAACCTGGGCGCGACCCTGCTGCGCCTGGGGCGGCGGGAGGAGGCGGCCCGGCAGTTCGCCGAGGTGCTGCGTCTCGATCCCACGTTCGCCGCCGCCGAATCGAACCTCGGGCTCATGTGCCTCGAGAGCGGCGACACGCTGGGGGCCCGCGCGCACTTCGAGAGGGCGGCGCGGCTGAGCGGCCGATGGGGCCCGGCGGGCCGATAGGGCCCCGCCCCGGCGCGGCGCTGATGGGCGCCGGGCGCTGGCTGAATCGCCACGTCATGCTGCCGCGCGTGGCGCGGGTGGCCGCGCTCGACCTGCCCGCGGCCGACGCCTCGCGCCTGGCGGCCGCCTTCGCCCCGCGGAGCGCCGTCTTCCTCGCCGCCAATCATCCCGACTTCCTCGCCGACTGGCTGCTCGACAAGGAGATCGCCGACCGCTTCGCGCCGCGCATGGCGCACTGGGCGGCCTTCGACGTGGTGCAGGCGGGGCCGCTGGCCCGCTGGTTCTGGACCGCCAACAACGTCATCTCCACCGGCTCCGGAGGGGCGGGGATCGAGTACGCGGTGGCCTGGGCGCTGGCGGGGCACGGCGTGATGCTGCACCCGGAGGGCACGGTGGACTGGCACGGCGAGCGCGTCGGCCCGCTGCTCCCGGGGATCGCGACCATGGCGCGGGAAGCGCGGCGGCGCGACGGGCGCGCGGCCGTGCGCATCGTGCCCGTCCTCTACCGGCACCGCTTCGCCGCCGACGCGGCCGCCGGGCTCGCGCGCGAGATGGCGCTCCTCGAGCGCCGCCTGGGCCGCCCTCCGGGGGCGGCGCTCGGCCTCGAGGCCCGCTTCGCGGCCCTGCTCGCGCACGCGCTCGAGCGGGAGCGCGCCGGTCTCGAGGAGGCCGTGCTCCCCGCGCCGGGGGCGGGCGACTTCTTCGCGCGCGCCGAAGCGGTCTCCCGGGCGCTGCTCGCGCCCCTCGAGCGGCGCTACGGCCCGGTCCCGGGCGAGTACCCGCGCGTGCTCCACCGGCTCCGGCGCGCCATCCGGCTGCGCCGCGCCGCGGACCCCGAGGGCGCGCGCCGCGACCGGCGGCGGCTGGACGCCTGGGCTCTGTGGCGCGGCTTCTCGGCGGCGGACTACGGGGCGCCGACCCTGACTCCGGAGCAGATGGGCGAGTGCCTGAAGCGCCTGCGGGCGGTGCTGGCGCGGGGCCGTCCCGGCGACCTGCTGGCAAACCTCCTCCCCCGTCCGGTCGCGCCCCGTATCGCCCACGTGCGCGTCGCCGAGCCCATCGAGGCGAACGAGTGGCTCGCGCCGGACCGCGAGCCGGGGGAAGCGCGCGCGCGCCTGCTCGCCGAGCTGCAGCGGCGGATGCAGGGCACGCTGGACGAGCTGAAGGCGGAGATCGAGCCGCTCGTCGCCCCCGGTCGACGGCCGAATCCCCTGCGGCCGGGAGGCGCGAGCTGAAAGGCGAAGCGGCGCGGCTCGCTCAGCGCCAGCCGATCCCGGCTAGCCCGTGCAGCGCGAGATTCGGGACGGAGGCATGGCCGCCCGCCACGGGCACCCTCGCCCAGGCGCCGGTGGCGCGACCCTCCAGCGGGAGCACCCATCGCCCGCCGAGAGGGACCTCGCGGGTGAGAGCCGCGCTCAGGACGGGACCGCCCAGGTGGTAGGCGCCGCCGAAGAGCCCGGCGGGCTCGGCCAGCTTCCGGCCTCGCACCTCGTTCTCGGGGTGGGTGATCACCAAGCCGGCGCCGAGGGACGCCCGCGCGCCGCCGCGCCGCCAGGATCGTTCGGCGATCAGCAGGTTGTAGCCGTGCGTCACGCTGAACTCCTGCACCTCGGCCGGAGGGTTGGCGAGGTGGAGCTTGTGGTGGACGAAGGCCAGTGCCCAGGCCTCGTCCCCCTGCCGGCGCTCGACGCGCAGCAGGTAGTACCACGGCTGGCGGAACGGCTCCCCTTCGTAGCGCGCCCCGAAGCGCAGATCCGGCTGGCCCGCCTGGCGGATCGCCAGCGGGGTCGGCAGGTTCCAGGCGGCGCCGAGCGAGGCCGAGAAACCCCAGCGAACCTCGGCGCGCGCCGCGCCAGCGCCGAGGGCGAGCGCCACGAGCAGCGCGAGCACGCGCACCACGACCATCGGCCGCCCTCCGCCCGCAGAGGCGTCCTGCCCGCCTACTCCTTGACCACCAGCGTGCCCGTCATGCCGTGACGCATGTGTGCGTCCACCGGGCAGTAGAACGGATACTCGCCCGCCACGCCGGGAACGAACCGCAGCTTCTTCGTGCCGTGAAACATGCCCAGCTTGGCCCGGAGCTGGAGGCCGGCCTCCGGAGCCGAGCAGACGAAGCCGTGCGGCACGAACAGGGCGGCGTTGTGGATGGTCAGCTCCACCGGCACGCGAGCCCTGACCACGATCCGGTTGGGCTCGAAGTAGTAGGTGTGCGCCACCAGCCGGACGCGCTGCACGCTGTCGGGCTCCACGCGGGCCGTGACCTCGTGCACGGGACGGTTGGTGCCCGAGGCACAACCGGCGAGCAGCAGGGCGAAGGCGATGAGTGTCGCATAGCGCATGAGGGGCTCCTTGGAGCGGCCCGGGCGTGGGCGGACGATGACTCCGGCGCGTACGTTACCTGAGTCCGCCTCGTCCGGCGAGGTCTTCTTCGCCCGCGGTTGACGGGCTTCGGAGCCCGCTCCTATCCTCGCTCCGTGCCTCTCCAGACCGACCCCGCCACCGCTCCCCGGCGCCGCCCGACGGTCACCTGCCGCGTGGGGCAGGTTCGCCTGGGCTCCGCGCATCCGGTCGTGGTGCAGTCCATGACCAACACGGATACCGCGGACGCCGCGGCCACGGCGGCGCAGGCCGCGGCCCTGGCCGAGGCGGGCTCGGAGATGGTGCGCGTCACGGTGAACACGCGGGGCGCGGCGGCCGCCGTTCCCGAGATCCGCCGCCGCCTCGACGACCAGGGCGTGCAGGTCCCCCTGATCGGCGACTTCCACTACAACGGCCATCTCCTCCTCGCCGAGCATCCCGAGTGCGCGCGCACGCTCGACAAGTACCGGATCAACCCCGGCAACGTGGGCGTGGGCGAGAAGCACGACGAGAACTTCCAGCGCCTGATCCGCGCGGCGATCACGCACGGCAAGCCCGTGCGGATCGGCGTCAACTGGGGCTCGCTCGACCGCGCGCTGCTCACCGGTCTGATGGACGCGAACGCGAAGCGCCCCGAGCCGCGCGCCGATCACGAAGTCCTGCTCGAGGCGATGCGCGAGAGCGGGCTCCGCTCGGCCGAGCTGGCGGAGCGCTTCGGCCAGCCCCACGACGGCATCGTCCTCTCCGCCAAGGTGAGCGAGGTCGGCGATCTGGTGACCATCTACCGCGCCCTGGCCGCGGCCTGCGACTACCCGCTCCACCTGGGCCTGACCGAGGCGGGCCCGGGCATGAAGGGCGTCGTCGCCTCGACGGCGGCGCTCTCCCTCCTCCTCGCCGAGGGCATCGGCGACACGATCCGCGCGAGCCTCACCCCCGCCCCCGGCGGCGAGCGGAGCGACGAGGTGCGCGTCTGCCAGCAGGTGCTGCAGTCCCTGGGCATCCGCCGCTTCGCCCCGCAGGTCACCTCCTGCCCCGGCTGCGGGCGCACGACCAGCACCTTCTTCCAGGAGCTGGCGGCCCGGGTCACCGCCCACGTGCAGGAACGCATGGTCCGCTGGCGCGAGGTCTACCCCGGCGTGGAGGGCCTGCGCATCGCGGTGATGGGCTGCGTGGTGAACGGTCCGGGCGAGAGCCGCCGCGCCGACATCGGCATCTCGCTGCCCGGCACGGGCGAGGAGCCGCGGGCGCCGGTCTACGTGGAGGGTCGGCTCGCGACCACCCTGAAGGGCGAGGCGATCGCCGAGGACTTCGCCCGCCTGCTCGACGACTACGTCGAGAAGCGGTTCGGCGCGGCCGCCCGCTCAGCCTCCTGAGCCGCGCCCCGCGAGCCGCGCGAGGATCGTGCGCGCCAGGTGCGTGAGCGAGGGGTCGCGCGCGCCCATGACGATCACCACGTCCCCCTCCCGCGCCTCCGCGGCCAGGCGCTCGAGCAGCCAGTCGCGCGAGGGCGCGAACTCGGCGGCGGTCCCGCGGGCGGCGATCTCGGCGGCGATGTCGGCGGCCGAGAAGTCGCGGGTGGCGCTGCCCCCCGCGTAGAAGACCTCGAGCATCCACAGCCGGTCCGCCGGCCGCAGGACGGTGGCGAAGGTCTCGACGAAGTCCGAGCGGAGGAAGCGGGTGGGGCCGTAGCCGTGCGGCTGGTACACGGCCAGGACGCGGCCGCCCGAGCGGGCGCGGGCCCGCGCCGTGGCGAGGGCCGCCCC
>JAWOLC010000013.1:0-5259 GCA_033853925.1 Candidatus Eiseniibacteriota bacterium | reverse complement strand
CGGGCGCCGCCGGCGGGCGGGCGATGAGCCGCCAAGCGGAGGGCGTGGCGGCGCGCACCTCGACGGTGACCACTTCCACCGCGCGGCCGGGATCGCAGAAGCCGTAGCGCCGCTCGTGCTCGCGGTGGAAGCGCGCGGCGAGGCCGGAGGCGCCGCGCGCGCCGTCCACGCGGAGGGACAGCTCGTGGGATTGCCCCCGGTAGCGCACCTCGGCCCAGCGCTCCCACGCCAGGCGGCGCCGCTCCGCGGGGGCGAAGGCTTCCCGCGTCTCGCGCTCGAGCCGGGCCCAGGCGCGCGCGAGAGCCGGGCCGTCGCGCGCGTCGAGGAGCACCGAGCGGCTGCGCTCGCGGCGCGAGCCGCCGGCCAGCGCCCCCAGCGCCGAGAGAACGCCCGCGTGCCGCGGGAAGAGCACCGCCTCGGCGCCCAGCGCCTCGGCCAGCTCGCAGGCGTGGAGGCCGCCCGCCCCGCCGAAGGCCACCAGCGCGGCGCCGCGCGGATCGTGTGCCTGCTCGACCGAGACGCGCCTGAGGGCGGCGACCATGCGCGCGTTCGCCACCGCCAGCACCCCCTCGGCCGCCTCCATCGCGTCCCGCCGGCGCAGGGCGCGGGCGACGGCCGCCAGGGCCCGCGCGGCTGCCTGGCGATCCAGCGCGAGCCCGCTCCCCGCCAACCGCTCCCCCGGGATGCGGCCGAGCACGACGAGCGCGTCGGTCAGCGTGGCCGGGCCTCCTCGCCCGTAGCAGGCGGGTCCCGGGTCGGCGCCCGCGCTCTGGGGCCCCACGTGCAGCAGCCCACCCGCGTCCACGCAGACGATCGACCCGCCGCCCGCGCCGATCGTGTGCACGTCGAGCACGGGCAGGAGGAGCGGGAAGCCCGCCACCTCGCGAGCCCGCCGCCGGGGGAGCGAACCGGCCACGTAGGCGCAATCGGTCGAGGTCCCGCCCACGTCGAGGGTGAGCGCCCGGGAGAAGCCGCAGGCGCGCGCCACCTGCCAGGCCGCGGCGAGCCCCGCCGCCGGACCCGAGAGGAGCTGTCGCACGGCCTCGCGCCCCGCGACCTCCGGCGGGGCGGTGCCGCCGTGCGAGAGCACGACCTCGAGCGGCGCGGGCGTGCCGCGCGCCAGCCGCTCCAGATAGCCGGCCACGCGCGGCGTCAGGTAGGCGTTGAGGACCGTGGTCGAGAAGCGCTCGTACTCGCGCACCTCGGGGCAGAGCGAGGAGGACAGGGTCAGCGGCAGGCCGAGGGGCGCGAGCGCCCGCGCCAGCTTCCGCTCGTGGCGGGCGTCCGCGTAGGAGTGGAGGAAGCCGACCGCCAGCGCCTCGGGCCGCGTGCGGGCCAGGGCGCGCGCCACCCGTCTCGTCTCGGCGTCGGTGAGTCCCCGGAGCGTCTCGCCGCCGGGACCCAGCCGCTCGCGCACGCCCACGCGGCGGGCAGCGGGCACGAGGGGCTCGCGCCGGCGCGGCGCCAGCGCGTACAGCTCGGGCCGATCCTGCCGCCCGATCTCGAGCAGGTCCTCGAAGCCCGCCGTCGTGGCGAGCGCCACGCGGGCCCCCTTCCTCTCGAGCAGGGTGTTGGTCGCCACGGTCGAGCCGTGCCGCACTCGCGTCGCGCGGCCGGCGCCGAGCCGGCTCAGCCCCGCGAGCACGGCCCGGTCGGGAGCCTCCGGCGTGGAGCGGAGCTTGAGGGCCACGAGGCCACCGCCCTCGCGGGCCACGAAGTCGGTGAAGGTGCCGCCGGTGTCCACGCCGATGGCCTGGACGAGCGCGCGGCGCGCGGGGGCACGCGGGCCGCCCATCAGGCCGGCTCCTGACGCCGGCGGCGCAGATGATCCACCAGCACGAAGAGGCCGATCACGACGACGGCCGCGATCAGGATCCACACGGGGATGTGGACGGCGCGGCCCACCAGCGCGATGACGAAGTAGTAGGGCAGCGCGCCCAGGAGGGTGGCCAGGAAGTAGAGCAGGGCCGGATAGCCGATCACGGCCGCCACGAGCTTGACCGGCGCGTCGGGCAGGGGCGTGGCCCGCGCCACGAAGATGGTGGCGAAGGAGGCCGACGGGTAGCGCTCAAGGGCCCGCTCCAGCCGCGCGCGCCGGGGCGTGAAGCGAGCCATCCACGGGCGCTTGGCCCGCAGCACCCAGACCAGGAAGAGATACTGCGCGAGGCTGCCGAGCCCGCTCGAGAGGGCGCCCGTCACGGCTACGACCCAGGGGCTGTGGAACCGGGCGACGTAGAGGAGCGACGGGGTGGTGGCGAACGAGAAGAGCGCCCCGTCCGCGAAGAGGAGAAGGCAGAGGAACCCGAGCGAGGAGGTGCTCACGGGCGCGGCCCCCACTCAGGCCGGCGCGTCGCCCCCGGCCCGCCCAGCCCGCGGGCGACGCGCCCCCCGCACTGCCGGCTCAGATTCCCGCGGCAGGCCCCGCCTGAGGAGGCGGGCTCCCCTGGCCCGGAGGCGGCGTGGCCCCGCTCCCTTCGGGCGCCCCCGCCGACGGCGTGGGAGGCGCCGCCGGTCCATAGGGCGACTCGGGAGGCGGGCCGTAGGGCGTTCCGGGGGAGCCGCCCGCGGGCACGGCCTTCCTGCCCGGCCAGCGTCCCCGCCAGCGCCCGAAGAGCCCCGTCTCGAACTCCCACTTGAGCCATGCACCTCCACCCATCGTGCCGATCACGATGGCGGCGAGCACCGAGAGGACGACCAGCAGCTTGCCGAACCCGTCGAGGCCGATCAGTCCCAGGGCCTCGAACACCCGACCGACGAAGCCCACGCCCGTCACGAGCAGGGTCCCGACCAGCGCCGCCTGCCATGTCACCGGCGGGGTCGTCCCTCGTCTCGAGAGCATGCGCTCGCCCAGGACCGTGGCTCCGACGACGAGCCCGAACAGCCAGAAGACCACAAAGAACAGGGCGTAGCCAAGCAGGGCGGCCAGCCCCAGCGGAATCCCGATGATGGTGATGCACAGGATCGCGACCACGATGGCCAGCGCGATCACGGAGGGGATGAACAGGGCGTGCACGAGCGCGCCGATGCCGAGGGACAGGGCCGGCTGGCGCTTCATGACCTCGGCCCCCGCCTGGATGCGCGGCAGGAAGAGCCAGGCGATCAGCAGCGCGAGCCCCAGGGCGATCACGAGCCTCAGGAACGCGCCAGCGATGCGCATCGCGCCCCAGTCCACCCCGAACTCGCCCAGGCCGGTCAGGCGATGGCGCATGGCGAGGCGCCGGGCCAGGCTCTCGCCCCCGCGCCCGCCCACGGTGACCTTCTCGCCGCTCACGTAGGCCCCCGGCTCGTCGTGCAGCTCGCCGCCGATGCAGACCACGTCTCCGTACACGCGAGCGGTGGCGTTCAGGTACACGCTGCCGCCGACCGCCACGATGTCACCGTGCACCGTGCCGTCCACGGTCACGTCCCCATGCCAGGTCATCACGGTGCCCTGGACGGTCTCGTTCGACTCGACGTGAATGTCGCTGCCCACGCGGGTGATGTCCCCGGGGCGCACCACGCCTTCGGGCGGCTCGGGAGGCTCGGGAGGCTCGGGAGGCACCGGAGCCCCGGGCTCGCTCGGCGGCTCGGGGGGCTTGGGCTCCGTGGTCCGGCGTTTCCCCGGAGCCTCGCGCTCGAGGGCCGACACGCTCTCCGGTGGCACGGGCTTGAACTGCATGGTGGACTGCGCCGCCGCGCGCCCAGGCGCCAGGGCCTCGAGGGCGTACACGGCCGCGCGAGCCACGAGCGCGGGACGCAGGCTGGAGAGCAGGACCAGACCCAGCAGGGGCGCCACACCCAGCATCAGGATCGTCACGGTCAGCTTGCGCATGGTCACTCTCCTCCGCCGCTCACGGCGATGTCGCCCGAAGCGCTGTGAAGGACCACGGGGGGCCCGCCCCCGCGCACCACGCCCGACATCTGGTGGCGCGCGACGGTCCGGATCTGCAGGGGCACCGAGGTGTCCAGGCTGCCGCTGGCGCTCTCGAGGGTGAGGTCGCAGCCCAGACCCTCGGCCAGGCGGAGCTGGATGTCTCCCGACACCGTGGTCACGTCGGCGCGGCGCAGGCCGCGCGCGACGCCGAGCCGCACCTCGCCCGACGTCGAGCGCAGGCGCACGACGCCCTCGGCCGTGCCCTGGACCTCGATGTCGCCGCTCGTCGTCCCGGCGTCCATGCCCCGCGGCGCACGGTCCACGCTGATGTCGCCGCTCACCGTGCCCACCGCGAGGCTGTCGCCCACGCCCCGGGCCTCGATGTCGCCGCTGGTGGTCTGGACGTCGATGGCGCCGCGCAGGCCGTCCAGCGTCACGCCACCGCTGACGCTGCGCACGCGAGCCCGCCCCAGGCCCGAGCCCACGACCTCGCCGCTCGTGGTCGAGATCGTGACGGGAGCCGACGCCCCGCGCACCTCGATGTCACCGCTCGCCGAGCGGAGCGATTGCCGGCCGGAGAGATCGTAGGTGCGAAGGTCGCCGCTGGCGCTCTCCAGCTCCGCGGCCAGGGCGGGAGGCACGGTGATCCCCAGCCGCACCTCGACGCCGGGAAAGTCGAATTCACCCTTGAGGAACCGCCAGAAATCGACGCGGATGGCCTGGTTCTGGGGATAGCGGACCCGCACCACGAAGCGGCCACCCTCGGTGGCCGTCTCGACTCGGGTGAGCTGGGAGAAGCGCTCCGCTCGCGCCCGGTCGGTGGCGGTGGACAGCTTGAGGGCCGTGACGTGGATGCGCCCGTCGTCGCTCGGGCGGATCTCCACCACGCCGCGTGGGTTCTGGACGACGAGCCCGGTGATCCCTCGGGCCTCGGCGGTGAGCTGGCTCTCCTCGCGCAGGGTGATGCCGTCAGCCAGCGCGCCCGTTGAGGCGAGCGCAAGGATGGCGATACCGAGCAGCAGGAATCGGGGTTTCACGATGGCGACCCTCCTCATCTGCCCGTTTCTACGCATCGAACCGCGGCCAGGTTGCGCTCGGACAGGAGGCTGCGGCACTGCGGCCTCGCCGGTTGCGGCCGTGGGCCCGTGCGGTCGCGCGGCAGGGTGAGATGCGGGCTGAGCCGGATGGGAGCCGTCGGCGCAAGGACGCCCGGGTACCACAAGGGAGGGGAGGATACTCGTATCCCCCCCTCCCGGAAAACCAACCAGGCTGACGATGGGTGCGGCTACTTAACGGCCGTGCTCTCGGCCTTCATCGTCGTGTCCTGGGTCATGCTCGTGGTGTCCGTCATCGTCGACGGCGGAGTCGTCGTCGTCGTCTCCTCGGTCTTCTTCTGGCCACAGCCG
>JAWOLC010000012.1:0-11877 GCA_033853925.1 Candidatus Eiseniibacteriota bacterium | reverse complement strand
CTTCACGCCCCCACGTAGCGCGCCACGAGGCTGCGGGCGAGCGCGGGGTCGTCCGTGCCCTTCACGAGCGTCCGTCCCTCGCGGAACACGGTCAGCTCGTAGGGGGGCTTGCGGAAGCGCACCACGAACTCGTTGACCAGCACGTCGCCCAGCGGGCGGAGGCGATCCGCCAGCTCGCGGAGCGCCGGAACGCCCCCGCCGGCCGAGCGCACGAGCACGGCGTCGCGCCCGCACAGACGCTCGGCCGGCTCCGCCGCGCCCCCCTCGAGGAACTCGAACCGCCGCTCGCCGCAGCAGGGGCAGCGCGGATCGCGCGCCGGCAGCTCGACGCGCTGGAGCCGCAGCTCCCACACGTCCGCGGCCACGAGCGCGGGCGGCGACGGTGCCTCGCCGGTCGCGAGCCAGCGCAGGGCCTGCGCCACCTCGAGCGAGGCGATCAGGTGCGCCGCGGGACCCAGGATGCCCGCGGTGTCGCAGGTCGGCGTCGAGCCCGGCGCCGGCAGCTCGGGCTGGAGACAGCGGAAGCACGGCGTGCGGCCGGGAACGATCAGGGCGCTGACGCCGTAGCTGCCCACGCAGGCGCCATGCGCCCACGGTGTGCCCGCCCGCACGCAGGCGTCGTTGAGGAGGAAGCGGCCCTCGAAGTTGTCGAACCCGTCCACGACCAGATCCACGCCGGCCAGGATCTCGGCGACGTTCCCGGCGTCGAGATCGGCCACCACCGGCTCGACCCGGACGGCGGAGTTCACGCGGGCGAGGCGGTTCGCGGCGGCGACGGCCTTGGGGAGGCAGTCGCGAGCGTCGCTCTCGTCGAAGAGCGCCTGGCGCTGGAGATTCCCCAGCTCGACCACGTCGCGGTCCACGACGCGGAGCGTGCCGACGCCGGCGCGCGCCAGGAGGCTGGCCGCCTCGGCGCCGAGGCCGCCGCAGCCGGCCACCAGCACGTGCGCCGCGCGCAGCCGCGCCTGCCCCGCGGCGCCGAGCGGCGCGAAGAGCGTCTGGCGCAGGTAGCGATCGTCGGGCGCCGCGCCGGGAGGGATCGGCGGCAGGTTCATGACCTCATGTTCTCCGCGTCGTCACCCGGAATCAAGCCGGCGTCCTCCGCGGGCCGGACCCCGATCCGCGCGCCCGGGGCGATCGTCCGCTCGCGGCCGACCAGGCGCACCGTCGTGCCGCCGGCGGCGGTCCCGATCACCTCGGCCGGCAGCATCCCGCCCGCGCGGAGGAACTCGGCGACCGTGCGGCTGGTCGGGGCGTGGAACACCTCCTCCGGGGCCCCGACCTGCAGGAGACGCCCGCCCGCGAGCACGGCGATCCGGTCGGCCAGGGTGAAGGCCTCGGGCAGCTCGTGGGTGACGTGCACGCAGGTCGTGCGCCGCTCGCGGATCACGGACTTCAGCTCGTCGCGCAGATGCTCGCGGATGGGCGCGTCGAGCGAGGCGAGCGGCTCGTCCAGGAGCAGCAGCTCCGGCTGGAGCACGACCGCGCGCGCCAGCGCCGCGCGCTGCGCCTCGCCGCCCGACAAGGTAGTGGCGCGCTGCCCGGCGAGGTGGCCGATGTGGAATTGAGCGAGCGCCGCCTCGACCTTGGCGCGCAGGGCGGCGCCGCGCTCGCCCCGCAGGCCGAGGCCGTAGGCGACGTTGTCGAAGACCGTGCCCGAGAAGAGGAGCGGCGCCTGGAAGACCATCGCCAGCCGCCGCCGGACCTCGAGCGGCGGCGGCCAGGCCAGCGCCTCGCCGCGCCAGGCGATCCCGCCCGCGTCCGGCCGTTGCAGCAACCCCATGATGCGCAGCAGCGTGCTCTTGCCCGCGCCGGTCGGCCCGAGCACGACCAGGATCTCGCCCTCGACGACCTCCAGCTCCGGCACCTCGAGAAGCGTGCGCTTCCCCGCGCGGACCGCGATCCCCGCGAGCGCGAGGAGGCTCACGAGCGCGCCCTCCGTGGGCGGCACGCGGGCCCGCTCGCTCCGCCCCGAAGCCGCGACCTCATTCCTTGACCCTCTGCTGGACCCAGGTGAAGAGCCAGTTGAAGAGGGCGGCCAGGCCGAGGAGCAGGATGCCCAGGGCGATGGCCATGCCGTACTCCCCCTGCCGCGTCTCGAGCACGATGGCGGTGGTCATCACCCGCGTCTGCCCCTGGATGTTCCCGCCCACCATCATGACCGCGCCCACCTCGGAGATGACCGAGCCGAAGCCGGCGGCCAGCGCTGCCACCAGCGAGAGCCGCGCCTCCTGCACCAGCTTCCAGTAGTGCTGAGCCGGCGAGGCGCCGAGCGCGAGGATCTGCAGGTGGACGCGGGGATCGAGCCCCTGTACCGCGGCCAGCGTGATGCCCACCACGAGGGGCGTGGCGATGACGATCTGGGCCAGGATCATCGCCCACGGCGTGTAGAGCAGCTCGAGGTCCCCGAGGGGGCCGTCGCGCGCGAGCAGGAAGAAGACGACCAGCCCCACGACCACGGGCGGCAGCCCCATCCCGGTGTTGACGAGCGTCACCAGGAACTGTCGCCCCGGGAAGCGGTGCAGGCCGAGGTAGATGCCCGCCGGCACGCCCAGCACCATGGCCACCACGATCGCCGTGCCCGAGACGAGGAGCGACAGGCCGACGATGCCGGCCAGCTCGCCCCTCATGGCGAGCACCGCCTGCGCGGCCTGGGCGATGCCGCTCACCTGGCGTCGGGAACGAAGAGCGCCTGGCCGAACTTCGCGCGGCCGAAGTCGCCGATCAGCTTCTGGGTCGCCGGGCTCACGATCCACTCGGCGAAGCGCCGCGCCGCCCGCACGTGCGCCCGGGGATGCTTCGCGGGGCTCACGACGATCACGTGATAGAGGTTGAGCAAGGTGCCGCTCCCCTCGCTCAGGATCGGCAGGCCGACCCGCGAGCCCATCGCCAGGTACGTGCCGCGGTCGATGAGCGTGTAGGCCTGCTTCTCGGCGGCGATGCGGGCGGTCTCGCCCATGCCCTGGCCGGTGGAGACGTACCAGCCCTGGCCCGCGGGATCCACCCCCGCCTTCTTCCAGAGGTCCTGCTCCTTCTTGTGCGTGCCCGACTGGTCGCCGCGCGACACGAACGACGCCTTCGAGGCCGCGATCTTCTCGAGCGCCGCCACGGCGTCGAGGCCCTTGACACCCGCCGGGTCCGCCGCGGGCCCCACCAGGACGAAGTCGTTGTGCATGACCGCGAGCCGCCTCTCGCCCTCGCCCTCGGCCATGTACGCCTCCTCGGCGGCCGGCGAGTGGACGAGCAGCACGTCGGCGTCGCCCCGCTTGCCCATGGCCAGGGCCTCGCCCGAGCCGACGGCGATCGTCTTCACCTCGATGCGCGTCTGCTTCTCGAAGGCGGGCACGAGCACGTCGAGCAGGCCCGAGTCCTGGGTGCTGGTGGTCGTGGCCAGGATCAGCGACTCGGCGGCGCCTGCCGGCGCGGCGAAGCCGCCGAGGCCCGCGATGAGCGGAAGGACGAACCAGGGCTTGAGCATGATCGGTCTCCGAGGTGGAGTGGAGTCATCGGCTCTCGCGCCCGAGGAGACTAGCAGATTGCCGGGCCCGCTTCGGACAGGCGACCCGCTCGGCACGAACGCTTCGGGCTCGACCCCGAGGCCGAGCCCGAATGCCGCGCCTCTGCCAGGATCGGGGCCTACCGCACGATCGCCGTCTTGGCCGTGAGCGTCGTGCCTCCGTGCGTGAGCCGCAGCCAGTAGAGCCCCGGCGCGAGCGAGCCGCCAGGCGTCAGGTCCACGACGTGGCTTCCCGCCCCCAGCCCACCCACCTCCCGGCTGAACAGCCGCCGCCCCGTCACGTCCACCAGCTCCAGGGTCGCCGGGCCCCCGCCGGGCAGCGTGAAAGACACGCTCAGCCGCTCCGGGCTCGGGTTCGGCTGCGCCCCCCGCAGCGCCAACGTCAGCGCCGCCGGCACCTCCACCCAGGCCTCGCCGGCGAACCCCGTCCGCTCACCTTCCCCGTACGCCAGCCGATAGCCATAGCGCGCCCCCACCCTCACCTCGCGATCGGTGTAGGCCACGCGCCCCGTGCCGTCGGGCAGCGCCGTGCCCATCTCTTGCCACTCGCCGCTCGGCCCGCGGCGCTGGATCGTGACCGGCGCCCCGCCGCCGCTCACCTGCCAGAGCAGCTCGACGCGGTCGGGATAGCTCTCGGCGCGGGCCAGCGAGACCAGGACGGGCACGGGCACGCCGGTGGGGAAGGCAGCCAGGAAGCTCTGCGGCTGCCCGCCGATGACCGTGAAGTCTCCGGCGGCGTAGATCATGCCTCCGCCCACCGCCAGCGCGCGGACGATGCCGTTCGCCTCCGGGCTCCAGGAGGTGGGCGCGCCGGTCACGGCATCCACGGCGGCAAGGTGATTGCGCACCTGACTGCCGATGCTGGTGAAGTTCCCGCCCGCGTAGACCGTGCCTCCGCTCAGCGCCAGGCACGACACCGTGCCGTTCGCGTTCGGATCCCACGCCGTGGCGTTCCCGGTCGTGGCATCCAGCGCGGCGAGGCGGTTGCGCGGCGCTCCGCCCATCACCGTGAAGTAGCCGCCCGTGTAGACCGTGTTCCCGTTCGGGAGGATCGCCCGCACGTAGCCGTTGGCGGACGGCAGCCAGGCGATCAACTTCCCGGTCGTGGCGTCCAGGCCGGCGATCCACCACTGCTCCCCGCCCCCGATGTACAAGAAGTTCCCACCGGCATAGACGGTGTTCCCGCTCACCGCCAGGGAAAGGACCCAGTTGCTCGCATTCGGGTTCCAGGCGGTGGCGGCCCCGGTCGCGGCGTCCAGCGCGGCGATGTAGTTGCGATCCCCGCCACCGATGTGGGTGAAGTAGCCGCTGGCGTAGACCGTGCTCCCGCTCACGGCCAGCGCCAGGACCGTGTTGTTCGCGTCGGGATTCCACGCCGTGACGCTTCCCGTGGCGGCGTCGATCGCGGCGATGCAGTTGCGGTACTCCGGGCCGACCGTGATGAAGTTGCCGCCCGCGTACACCGTGCCCGCGCTCACTGCCAGGGCGTCCACGGTCCCGTGCACGCTCGGATCCCAGGCCGTGGGCACGCCAGTCGTGGCGTCCAGCGCGGCGAGGCCGTTCCGTCGCACGGTGCCCATGCTGGTGAAGGTGCCCCCCGCGTACAGCGTGCTACCGCTCGCCGCCAGGGCGTAGACGACGTTGCTCGCGCTCGGGTCCCAGGCGGTGACCGCCCCGCTCCCGGCCTCCACGGCGCCGAGGTTCTGGCGCTCCTGCCCGCCGATGCTGGTGAAGCTGCCGCCGACGTAGACCGTGCCCGCGACGACGGACAGGGCATCCACCTCCGAGTTCACGTTGGGGTCCCAGGCCGTGGCCAGGCCGGTCGAGGGATCCAGCGCGGCGAGATGGCCCCGGAGCTGGCCGCCGATGCTGGTGAACGTTCCACCCGCGTAGACCGCTCCCCCCTCCACCACCAGGGCGTTGACGCGGCCCTGCCCCGGGCTCGGGTCCCAGGCGGTGGCCAGGCCGGTCGTGACATCCAGGGCGGCGGCGTAATAGCGGGTCTGGCCGCCGATGTTGACGAAGTCCCCGCACGCGTACACGACGTTCTCGCCGAGAGCCAGGAGCGAGACGTACGTGTCCGCGTTGGGGTCCCAGGCCGTGGCGGCGCCGGTGGCGGCGTCCAGCGCGGCGATGTTGTTGCGCGCCTCCCCGCCGATGTTCCGGAACGTCCCGCCCGCGTAGATCGTGCCGGCGCTCACTGCCAGGGCGTTGACGTACCCGTCCGCGTCGGGATTCCAGGCGCTGGCCGCGCCGCTCACGGCATCCAGCGCGGCGACGTTCCGGCGCAGCTGCCCGCCGACGCTGCTGAAGCCGCCGCCCACGTAGATCGTGCTCCCGCTCACCCCGAGGCAGAAGACGGTCCCGTCCGGGCTCGGATCCCACGCGGCCACGCTGCCGTCGGCCAGGACGTGAGCCAGGTTCGCCCGCGGCAGCCCGCCCACGGAGCTGAAGGCGCCGCCGAGGTACCAGCCGCCCGAGCCGTCCGGCGCCACCACCCGCACCGTCCCGATCACCTTGGGATAGGGCGGAACGACCGCGCCGCTCGCCAGGCTCAGGGGCACGCCCGCGCCCGTGGCCGGGCCCACGTGCGTGAACATGCCGCCGATGTAGAGCGTGTTCCCGTCGCGCACGAGCGCGTACACGGGCTGGTCGGTCACCCAGAAGTCGGGGTCGAGATCCTGCGCGCGCGCGCAGGCGGCACTCAGCACCAGAGCGAAGAGCACGAGGAGACAGCGGGGGCGCATGGCGGCCATGGAAGCCTCGAGGGGCGCCGAGTCGATCGGCGGTCACCGGGGCGTCCTGCGGCGGCCGTCGCGCGAGCCGGCGAGAGCCGGCGCTGGCAGGAGTCTAGCGCGGGGCGAGCGCTCGCGGAATCACCTTTCTCGCCCACTCGATATTCCGGCTCGCGGGCGCGGCGGACGCCTTCGTTCGTGACCAACCGCACGATTTCCGCCCAACCCGCGCCGTCGGGACGAGCGAAGCGAACTCAGCCTCCGCCGATCAGGTGCACGACCTCCACCACGTCGCCGTCGTGCAGCACGGTGGTCGCGAGCTGCTCCCGCTTCACCACCCGCTTGTTCACGAAGACCACCTTGAGGGGGAAGGTGAAGGTCTTCTCCCGCAGCAGGGCCTCGACCGTGAGGCCCTCGCGGCAGGGGTGCGGATCGCCGTTCACGGTGAGCGCCATCGTCACTCCGTCACGCCGCTCGCCCGCAGCAACTCCACCAGCCCCTCGACCTTGTCGATGCCGAGGGCGCGCACCTTCGCCAGCGTGGGGATGCCGTCCTTCGTCCAGCCCCGGCGCTCGTAGACGGCGTCGAGGAGCTGCTCGTAGCGCTGCTCGCGGTACCTGCGCAGCGCCGCGCGCTTCTCGTCGAGCGTCAGCTTCGCGGGATCGACCCCCACGTCCTCGGCGAGCTGCTTGTCGTACCGCTCCTGGCGCGAGAGGTACTCCGCGGCGGTGACGGGGCCCTGGGCGCGGTAGGGGATGGCGTCGTGCTTCCGCCGCCCGTAGCCGACCTTGAGGTTGAAGATCCGCTGGAAGTTGTAGACGCGCTCGCTCTGCTCGATGAGGTCCTGCCCCGTGACCTCCTTCCCGGTCATCCCCGCCACGAACTCGCAATAGCCCTGCACGTGCTTGGGCACCTTGGCCGGCGCGCCGGACTCGGCGTTGTCCTCGGGCTCGACGTCGTTCCACAGCAGCTTGCACAGGCCGTTCAGGCCGAACCACGTGCGCCACATCGGGAAGTAGTGCAGGGCCTCGGCCTTGTCCGCGAAGGTCGGGATCTGCTTGTTCACCATGTCCATGAAGATGAGCCAGGCCTCGTCGTGCTGCGGGCCCTTCAGGGCGATCCCGTAGCCGCCCTGCTGGGCGAGCGACTCCTTGCAGATGTAGCCGGAGTACTCGAGGCCCTTCGCCTCCATGCCGATGTCCTCGAGGAAGGCCGGGTCGGCGCCGAAGCGCTCGGTGAAGAGCTTCTTCATGCGCCGCACGCCCTGCCCGGCGATCCGCCCGAAGCCCTCGCCGCGCGCCATCTGGTGCAGCACCTCGAGCGTGCCCTCGATGCTGCCGGGGCTCAGGTCGAGGCCCCCGGTGCGCTCCCGGTTCAGCACCCCCGCCTCGTAGCACTCCATCACGAAGGCCATCAGCGTGCCGAAGGAGATGGTGTCGAGGCCGTAGTGGTCGCAGTAGTAGTTGATCTCCACGATCGCCCAGGGCTCGAAGATGCCCAGGTTGCTGCCGGCGCAGGAGACGGTCTCGTACTCGGGCCCGTCCACGAGCACGGCCTTGCCCCGGTCGGGGCCGGTGCGCAGCACGTGCCCGTCCACCGCCTTGGCACAGGCCATGTCGCAGCCCAGGGAGCAGCCGTCGGCAATGCCCTGGCTGAAGACGGCCTTGAACTTGTCGGAGGCGATCTTCGGCACCTCGGGGTGCGCGCCGTACCGGTAGTTGAGGACGGGCAGCAGGTCGTAGTCGTTCATGATCTCGGTGAGGTGCGCCGTCCCCACCTCGCGCATGTGGCACTGCTGCTTGTCCAGCAGCACCACCTCGCGCGTCAGCTCGAACCCCGCCCGGCGGATGCGGTCGGCGTCCGCGGGCCGGTTCGGATCGTCGGCGAAGCGGATGGCCCCGGTCGGGCAGACGTTCGCGCAGGCCATGCAGCCCGCGCACTCGCCCGGCTGCTCGCCGTAGGGCATCGCCACGCGGCGAGACTCGCCGCGCCCCTCGAAGGTGAGCACGTGGTGCCACACGCCCTCGTTGCACAGCCGCACGCACAGCCCGCAGAGGATGCAGGCGGTCGGGCTCTCGTTGCGCCGCGGGTGGGCGAAGCGGGGCTCGCCGAGCCCCAGGCCGCGCGCCAGCTCCCGCACGACCTTCACGTTGGGCCAGCGCGCGAGCATCATCTCCACCACCAGCCGCCGCACGCGGAGCGCGCGCTCGCTGCGCGTCGCCACCTCCACGGCGCGGGTGAGCGGGTAGTTGCAGGAGGTGACGATGCGCTGGCGGCGGCCCTCGTTCACCTCGACGCTGCACACGCGGCAGACGCCGTAGGGCTCGACCAGCGGGCTGTCGCACAGGGCCGGGATCTCGATCCCGAGCTGCCGCGCCGCCGCCAGGATCGTGGTCCCGGGGGCCACCTCGGCCACCCGGCCGTCGATCGTGACCCGGATCCTGCCGTCCTCGCGCGCCTCGCTCATCGCACCACCACCGCGTCGTCGTTGCACACGTCCATGCAGGTGCCGCACTGGATGCACTTCGTCTGGTCGATCACGTGCAGCTTCTTGCGCTCGCCGGTGATCGCCTCGGTGGGACAGACCTTCACGCACGAGGTGCAGCCGGTGCAGTCCTCGGTGATCGAGTAGCGGATCAGGGCCTTGCACACGCCGGCCGGGCAGCGGCGCTCGCGGATGTGCGCCTCGTACTCGTCGCGGAAGTAGCGCAACGTCGAGAGGACGGGGTTCGCCGCCGTCTGCCCCAGCCCGCAGAGCGAGCCGTCGGTGAGCGCCGCGCCCAGGTCCTCGAGCAGCTCAAGGTCGCCCTCGCGCCCCTCGCCGCGGGTGATGCGCGTCAGGACCTCGCGCAGGTTCACGAGCCCCTCGCGGCAGGGCGCGCACTTGCCGCAGGACTCCTCGCAGAGGAAGTCCACGAAGTAGCGGGCCACGTCCACCATGCAGGTGCGATCGTCCATGACGATCATGCCGCCGGAGCCCATCATCGAGCCCGAGTCGACCAGGGTGTCGAAGTCCACGGGCAGGTCGAGCTTGGAATCCGGCAGGCAGCCCCCGGAGGGGCCGCCGGTCTGCACGGCCTTGAAGGTCCGCCCGTCGGGGATGCCGCCGCCGATGTCGAAGACGATCTCGCGCAGGGTGATGCCCATCGGCACCTCGACGAGCCCCGAGTTGCGCACGCTCCCGACGAGCGAGAAGACCTTGGTGCCCGAGCTGCCGTTCCAGGGCGACTGCGACACGTCGCCCGTGCCGATGGCCGCGAACCACTCGGGGCCGTTCCGCACGATCTGGGGCACGTTGGCCCAGGTCTCGACGTTGTTGAGCACCGTCGGCCGGTCGCGGTAGCCGTGCTCGACGGTGTGCACGTACTTGGCGCGCGGCTCGCCGGCGCGGCCCTCCATCGAGGCCATGAGCGCCGTGGACTCGCCGCAGACGAAGGCGCCGGCGCCCTGGTGGATCGTGAGGTCGAACGCCATGCCCGTGCCCATCACGTCGGCGCCCAGCAGCCCCCACTCGCGCGCCTGGGCGATGGCCTTCCGCAGCCGCTGGAGCGCGAGCGGGTACTCCAGACGGATGTAGACGAAACCCTCGCTGGCGCCCAGGGCCCGGGCGCCGATGAGCATGCCTTCGATCACCGCGTGCGGGTCGGCCTCGACGAGGCTGCGGTCCATGAACGCGCCGGGGTCGCCCTCGTCGCCGTTGCAGACGACGTACGGCCGCACGCCGCGCTGGCGCGCCGCGGCGAGGCAGCTCTGCCACTTGATCCCGGTCGGGAAGCCGCCGCCGCCTCGCCCGCGCAGGCCCGAGCGGACGATCCGCCGCACCAGCTCGTCGCCCTCGATTCCCTCCGCGAGGACCTTCTTGAGCGCCTGGTAGGCGCCGGCGCGGATCGCGTCCTCGATGTCCTCGGGGTCGATCTTGCCGCGGTTGCGGAGGGCGATGCACTGCTGCTTGGCGAAGAACTCGATGTCCTTCTCGAGAGGCACGGGCCGCTCCCCGTCGCCCGCGCGGAAGAGGAACTCCTCGAGCGGCCGCCCGCGCACGAAGTGCGACTCGATCAGCTCGGGCACGGCTTCGGCCTTCAGCCGCTCGTAGAACACCCCGTCGGGCTGGACGACGCAGATCGGGCCGTGGGCGCAGAAGCCGTTGCAGCCGGTGGCCACCACCTTGATCTCGCGCTCGAGCCCGCGCCGCCCGATCTCCTCGCGGAGGGCGTCGCGGATGGGCAGGGACCTGGCCGAGACGCAGCCCGTGCCGGCGCAGACCATGAGCATGGCCTTCCAGCCCTGGTGCCGCTGCCGGGCGGCCGCGGCGATGGCGTCGAGGTTGGCGACCGTGACCTTAGGCATCGCCGTCTCCCTCGGCGCCGTCTCCGTCGCCCGAGGCTTCAGGCGATGCCTGAGCCGCGAAGCGCTTCCGATAGCGGCGCATCAGCTTACCGGCCTTCGAGGAATCCACGCCGCCCAGCAGGTCCGGCCCGATCGTGACCACCGGGGCGAGGCCGCAGCAGCCCAGGCAGCGCACGCCGTCCAGGCTCCACTTCAGGTCCGGCGTGGTCTGGCCGGGCGCGATGCCCAGCTCGCGGCCGAAGGCTTCGAGGGTGCGAGCCGAGCCCTTCACGTGGCAGGCGGTGCCGGTGCAGACCTGGATCGGATGCTCGCCCTTGGGCTCGAGCGAGAACGCCTTGAAGAAGGTGGCGATGTGGTAGAGCCGCCCGAGGTCCGTGCCGCAGCGCTCGGCGATGCGCGCGAGCGCGTCCTTCGGCAGGTGGCGGAAGCGGCCCTGGACGTCCTGCAGCATCTCGACCGCGAACTCCGGGTTCGCCTGCCAGCGGTCGATGATGGCGTCGACCTGGACCACCTGGATGGGAATCACGGTGCGCATCGGGCCGCCGCTCCTCAGGGTGCCTCGACCGACAGCGCCCAGCGCGGGCGGTTGCGCACGGTCTTGGCGACGATGCCCTTCAGGTTCTTGTGCATCATCACCGTGCCCAGCCCGCCGCGGCCTGCCTGCTTCAGGCGCGGCTCGCGACGCCTCCAGTCGTAGAAGGAGACGTTCAGACAACCGATCAGGGTGTGGAGCGCGCCCTGCCCCGCCGAGACCACGGAGAGGCTCTGCAGCTCCTCGGGGCCGCGGGCGTACATGTGATGCAGCTGGCTCGCCAGGTCGTAGCTGTTGAGGGCCTCGCGCGGCGCCGTCTCGATGGTGACGCGATGCTCGTCGCCGTCGATCACGACCAGCACGAACTCGGCCGCCCGGCCGCGCACCTCCAGGGCGTCGAAGCCGCAGAACTTGAGGAGCGGCCCGAAGTGGCCGCCCACGTTGCAGTCCATCACCGAGCCCGTCAGCGGCGAGATGCCCGTGACCAGGCACTTGCCCGAGCCCGAGAAGTACGGCGTGCCGCCCAGCGGGCCGGCGGAGAAGTAGAGGCCGTTCCCCGGATCGTCCCAGGCGACGGGCCCGTGGATCGACTGCCACATGAGGTAGAGGTCGAAGCCCTTGCCGCCGGTGAAGACCTCCTTCATGTAGGGGGTGACCGGCCGCGTCTCGACCCGGTTCGTGCTCAGGTCCACGTGCAGCGTGCGGTTGGCGTAACCCCGCTCGACCGCGCCGGGCGGATAGTCGAG